>JAQXCQ010000059.1 GCA_029251785.1 Maricaulis sp.
GGGAGAGTAGGTCGCTGCCCGGTCCGCTCGTTAGTTTCAAATACCCTCTACAAAAATAGCAAAACAATAAACCTCGCCTCGGCGAGGTTTTTTTGTATCCAAAATCAATATGCTCGGACAGTTTTAAAGTCCCATTCTGGAAACAAGAAGGGCCTAGGCGTGCTCTCTGAGCCAGAAGCTAACGAGAATTTTCATACCCGTTTCAACAGGTTCACCCTTGTGGAGTGTCCGTGGGTCCCCTCTTAGGTCTGGCAATGTATTGGTGAAGGTGAGGGCGTCTCCTCGAACACCGGACCAACGTGTCTCTAGTCGTGGAAAAACGGTATCTCCACCGGTGAATTCCTGGTTGAGCCTGATGAGCGCTGTTGCGATGCGCTGGCCACGCTGAGCGAGGTCATCGCTCGCTATCCCATCATCGTCGCTAAGATAGTCATAATGAGATTTGTAATGGTCGCCGGGGCGATAGGCGAGCATCGAGAGAGGCTCACCCTGTGCGTAGGACGCGCCAGCGAGACGAGCCATTCGATCTTTGATGGCCCATAGTACCAGATCCATGACGCCATCGGGCAGGGTGGCCACCAAGGATTGGCGGTAGGGGTCCTGCCGCGTACGCCCCAGGCCGGGATCAAAGATTTCCGCAGGTTTGAGCAATGGAGCAGCCCCCGCTGCCAAATAGTCACAAACGACTTCCGGGAATGCATTCTTCCTACACTTGATCGCGGGTGAATCGCTGAGTGTTTCGCCGACGAGCTCTTGTGGCTGGCAAAGGCGGTCTGCCAGGCTTTCAGGAAGAGGGGGGGCATGTTTGGTAATCGGAAATAGGAGTGCAGACAGTGAGGGCGGCGGTTTCAGAGACAAGTTGGCGCGCAAGCGGGTGAGGTGTTCGCGCGAGATCGTCGGCTTTTTGGCGCGCCAGAGACGATATCTTACCAGCTTGCAAACTTCGCCGAAGTAGGGCGGCGATTGCGTGGCCTGAGCCTCGGTAGGCGGCATGTTCGAGGATGATGTCGCCGTGGTGCTGCTCGTCACTCATGTGCATCAAGAGTCCGATTTCGACGAGGGCCTGTAGGTCGCCGTCGCTTGCGTCGGATAGTCGCTGACGAACAGCCGAACCTGCATTCGCGGGGTCGGCGAAACCACTTGCGGACATGAAGGCAAGATGGCGCTGACCAGCTGATGTTCTTGGTGCCTTTTGGATGGTTGCCGCGATCTTCTTGCGTTTCGTCAGAGAGCAACGTGTTTGCGCGCTGAATTGCAAGAGAAGTGATGCCGCACCATCAATGTTGTCGCGCGCAGCGGCCAATAGCGCGTTGAGGGCCTTATTGTGATCTCCAGTGCGCCAATCCTGAAGTGCCGAATTGATGCGCTCTGTCGAGCTGAGCGATGTCGGAGCCATCGTTTCACTTCCCTTTGGTTTCCAACCTGAAACCGGTTCGATGGCGTCATACTGCACTATAACTAAAGCAGAAAAACCGTTCAGCCCAGCATCAAAACCGTGACCGGCTGGCTCGTTATAGCGTATCGCCGGCAAGCTGAGAGTTGGCCCTGTTCGGCCTTTTATTTCGAAATGGCGCAATCGCCCACAAGGTCCGATACTGCTTGCTGTTTTTGTCCTGCCTCCAGCTCAGATCAACGCTTGACGATAGAGGCTGCGCATCCTAAATACGCGCCTCGTCTGACCTACAAAGTCGACGTGCCCTGATGCGGGGTGGAGCAGTCCGGTAGCTCGTCAGGCTCATAACCTGAAGGTCGTAGGTTCAAATCCTACCCCCGCACCCAAAAGGACCCGCTAGTTCTCTGAGCTAGCGGGTTTTTTATTGTCGATTTCGGCAGGGGCACCGCAGATGCCTTGCCGTTCTGAGGCGATTGCTGTTTGTCCGGCGCCGCAATTATTCGGCTTTTACGGTGTGTCTGGAGCTCGAGTTGTGGCCGCAAAAGTGTGTGTTTTGAAAGGGTGTCAGCAACATTGGATGACAAGTTCGACCAGTGGTGCGAAGAGTTTGATGTTCTGCCGACGGAGAATGGTCCATCACCAGCTTTAATCCGATCAAACCCAGACCCTTCGTGTATGCGCCACCGAAGCGCGGCGCGTTGCCGGTTGTTTATGTGGATGAGCATATTCTCGTGCTTGATAAGCCGGCGGGTTTATTGACCGTTGCGGGCAAGAGCCCGGATCTGTCGGACTGCCTGGAGTCTCGCGCGGTGGATGACTATCCCAGCGCTACCATTATTCATCGTCTTGATAAGGATACGTCTGGGATTATCGTATTGGCGTTGACGGCCGACGCTCACGCTCATATCGGCCGGCAGTTTGAGAAGCGACAAACCCAAAAACGTTACATCGCGAAAGTCTGGGGCTGTTTGGCGACAGATTCGGGTCAAGTTGATCAACCGCTTGCGTCTGATTGGCCCAATCGACCCAAACAACATGTCGACACCGTTCTGGGACGTCAGGCGATCACAGACTGGGCTGTGACCGAGGTTGGTGAGACATCCACTCGTGTAGCGCTCTCCCCGCAAACCGGTCGTACGCATCAACTCCGTGTCCATATGAGCTTCTTGGGGCATCCGATACTGGGGGATAATCTGTACGCTCCCGCGGATGCATTGGCGGCAAGCGACCGACTATGTCTGCATGCGGAATTGTTGAAGTTTCGGCATCCGAACGGCGGAGCGAATACTTGTTTTGTCAGTGAAGCCCCTTTTTAGACGCACAAAATTTCCTAGGCCAAAGCAGCGGCCAGCGCCCGATCGGTGGCTGCGATGTCGGTCACTGAAACATCGCGGGTGGCGACAGAGGCGAGATTGGCGGGAAGGTTTGTACTTGTGCCAATAAGCGGGTCAACAACATCGGCAAACTTATACGGGTGAGCTGTCGCGGCGATAATCCACCGGCGATGTTGTCGCGCTCGGTGATCAAGTCGGGAGTATGCCTCCAGCGCCGTCGCTGTGTGTGGGCAGGCGATATAATCAAACTTCGTGAGCGTGTCGGATATCCTGGCCTTGATTGCGCAATTATCAACTTTGTAGACCGCGTCGATTTTCGCATTTTGCAGTTGGTTTAGCCGTTCGAAATTGCTCGGATTGCCGACATCCATGGCATTCGCGATCGTGGCGATCGCCGCCCGCGCGATATAATCGCCAGATTGCTGCCAGTGATGCAGGGCTCCATTCGCATTGGTCGCCAGAACAATGGGGCCGATTGGCATGCCACATATTCGAGCCATTATCGCCGCGACCGCATTGCCCAGATTGCCCGATGGAATGATGAAGCCCGGTCGGCTTCCGGTCTCGCGAAAATGTGCCAAAGCTGCCTGTGACCAATACGACATCTGCGGCAATAAACGTCCGATCGATATCGAATTGGCAGATGTCAGCCCGTATTCTGTTGAAAGGGCGATATTGGAGAAGGCGGTTTTGACCAATCTCTGGCAATCATCGAAATCGCCGTCGACGCGCAAGGCATTTACCGGGTGGGACCAGCAGCATAATTGACGCTCCTGAAAAGCTGAAATCCGACCCTTTGGATAGAGAATGACGGCACGGGCGTTTGAGCCGCCTTCCGCCGCGCATCCGACCGCCCCGCCGGTATCGCCGGAGGTCGCTGCGAGCACGGTGACCGGATCCGCCGGGCTGGCGATATGATCAAGACATCGAAACAGAAAACGGGCACCAAAATCCTTGAAAGCTCCCGTGGGGCCATGAAACAGTTCCAGAATGCTGAGATCGGGCTGGCTCGGGTCGGGCTGGATGAGCGGTACGTTGAAATTAAAGGCTGACTGGCAAATTGCTGTTAGATTTTCAGCCAAGGGGCTGTTTTCAAAGAACGGGCGGAGCAGCGTTTCGCCAATATCAGCGACCGAATGTTTATCGTCGAATTGTTCGAGTGAGAAACTCGGAAATGTTTGTGGCAAGTAGAGCCCGCCGTCCGGAGCAACGCCTGCGCGGATAGCCCGGTCTGCGGCGACGGCCGGAGCGTTCTTTCGGGTGCTGAGATAATTCACAGATCAACCTCCACACGCAGGCCGTCGCTTTCCAGGGGCGCTTGATAGAGGTGAGCCACACAACCCTGATTATCAAACGCCTCCTGCATGGCTGCAATAACATGGCAGCTGTCGGATTCAGCAGCCCAGGCAAAGACGGAAGGGCCGGATCCGGAGAAGGAGCATCCTAATGCGCCGGCGGCAATTGCGGCCCGTTGTACATCGGCGAGTTCGGGCAGAAGCGGTAAGCGTTGCGGTTCAATGAATATGTCGTGCAATCCAGCTCGTATCAGATCACGGTCATTGGTCGTGCAGCCCGCGACAAAACCGGCGATATTGCGCGCGTGTTCCACCGCGATGTGCTGAGAAACGCTGGGTGCGAGCAGATCTCGGGCCGACTGCGTCTCTGTCTTACGATCAGGGTGGAACACGATACAGGTCAGCCCCGCTGGAGCGGGCAATCTCTTGACCAGGGGTGGCTCAAGCTGGGCAGCAATAACCAGCCCGCCATGCAGGCTCGCCATCACATTGTCCCAAGGGGGTGGGTCTGCGGAGACCGCTTCACCCTCGAGGGCAAACGGAAGCAGTTCGACCACAGAAAATGGGGCTTCTAACAAAGCGTTCACCGCGCCAGCGGCCGCAACAGCGGAAGCTGCGGAGCCTCCCATGCCGGCGCTCATCGGAATGCCCTTCTCAATGTCAAGCGTGACGCCAATCTTGGCGTTGGCAGCGTTTAGAACCGCGCTCGCGGCCGCCAGAGCGCAATTGTCACCGACGGCGGCCGGCAGAGTTTGCGCCAGTCCCGAGACCTTGCCCAGGCGAACACCTGGCTGTTGGTTTCGCACCGCGCGAACGCGGTCGCGGGCTGCATCAAAGGCTAGGCCGAGCACGTCATAGCCGACCCCGACATTGCCGATGCTGGCCGGCGCACTGGCCCGGGTTTCCCTTGGGGGCCCGAGCGTGGAATTGTTTGTCATGCGTACCGATCTCCGACATGTGGCCCGTCGTTGATACACATATTTGCCCGCTGTGGGTAAGATCGCGTTACAGCGAGCCGTTGAATATCCATAATATCAGCAAATACGGCATGAGCGGTGGGCCAGCGCCCGGCACCTTTGCCGAAAACGCTGACCTCGCCCTGGGGGAGATGAATGATGAAACCATTGGCTTCCTCTTTAAGGCTGGCGAGGCGGTGACTGACGGGCAGTGCGCGGATTTCAACGCTCGCCCTGATGCTGCCATCGCGAGATGCCGAACAGGACCCAATCTGTTTAAGGACGAGGCCCTGTTCAGCAACGGCGCGGATGCGCCCGGGGGATAAATCATTGAGGCTCTGTCGCGATATGGCGCGTGGCTCAATGGCGATGCCAAAGGCATGTCGGATGATGATGGACAATTTGTCTGCGGCGTCGTGGCCGTCGATATCGGTGCTCGGGTCGGCTTCGGCGAAGCCGGCATCCTGTGCGCGCTTTATGGCATCCTCCAAGCGTTCACCTCGTTGAAGTTGTCCAAAAATGTAATTGCATGTGCCGTTCATGACGCCGTCTACAGCCATGATCCCGGCGTGCGCTGAAAGCCGATCAAGGGTCTCCAAAATGGGGGCGCCGCCGCCGACCGCTGCCGTGTATTTCAATGCCCGCTTATTGCGAGATGCGAGTTCGTGTAGAAGAGCGAAATCTTGCGCCATTATTGCTTTGTTTGCGGTGACGAGATGAGCGCCGTTGCGCAGAGCCGTTTGGCTAAGGCTACGGGCAAGGTTGAGACCGCCCATGAGTTCCACCACGATATCGGGATCATCGGCAAAACTCTCCTCTGCCTGGTGTGTGAATGTTAGTCCTGATCTGGCTTCTGCATCATGCTGTACTGGATCTCGCACCAAAACGGGATTGAGGATGAATCGATTTGGGTGTGCCAATAGGTGCTGGCACACGCCGGCTCCGACTGCACCATGGCCTAGGACTGCGACCCGTAATGGCGCAGCTGAACGCGCCAATCCGACCCGTCGCTGTTCTCGTCCAATTTTCGTAGCGTATCCCTTGCCAACGGCGGCGACTTCGATGGTGAGGTCATGTTCCTGGGCAGCACAGATCGCCTTCGATTGTACCAGGCCGCGACTTATACGGGCGGCATCCTCATAACTCACACATTCAAGACGTTGCGCATCGGGGTCGATGCGTGGATCCTCAGAATAAACGCCGTCGACATCCTTGATCAGCCGTGCGCGACTGGCCCCGAGCCAGTGCGCAAACATCACAGCGGTCAAATCTGTGCCGCCTCTCCCTAGTGTGGCCGGGCCATCGATGCCCTCACCGAAAAAGCCGGGAGCGACGATGACGTCGGCAGTTTCCAGATGCCTGAGAACGCGGTGCGCGTCCAAACCGACTAGATTGGCGTCAAGCGCGTCGCCTTGTGCCTTTAATCCCATTTCGTGGGGGTCGAGAACGGCGACCGGAATGCCGGCACTTTCCAGCGCCAAGCCCATCAGTGCGGCAGATTTGAGTTCCCCATTGCGAACCAATCGCGCAACCAATCCGGCGTTTTTGGAACCGCCCATGCTCTCTGCCAGATTAAAGAGCGCGTCGGTTTCTCCTGCCAGCGCCGAAACCACCGCCACAACTTTTTCACCGGCTCGGGTGTGCCGATAAATTTCGTGGGCGGCTCGAGCATAATCTTCCGTATTACGAAGCACCGAGCTGCCGAATTTTAGGACGGACAGCTTGTGGTCGGAGAGTTGATTTCCACATCGCGGTTCTGGTGGGCAGGGGGAGGAGAGTTTCACGGGTTTGGTCCTTGGGATATCGATTCGATAAATTTCAAATTTGGGCATTAAAAAACCCGCTCGCCGGGTTTCGGGGAGCGGGTCGGGTGATTGGCGATTTTAGGTGCGCTAATCCACTCGAGCCGTTCCCCCGGAAGAGGAGGTCATCGTGGTGACGGTGGTAATCTTGGATGTAAGGGCAACGAAGCTAGACACAGCAATGCCCGCATCGTGACCAGAAGCATCACGGCGCATATCGGCAGACAACATGTTCTTCAACTGCAGCATCGGCACTCTCGGATTCGGATCGTCGTCAGGCCACGATCATCTAAATTCTTTCCAAAGAGAGCCGTATTACATCCGGGTCGTCAAATTAAAAATTGGTTCTTTGGGGCAACACTCTGACCGGTGAGCAACTGGAGCCCTTCCGGGGCTGGTGCTCGCAAATCATAATTTGGTATATATAACAGATGTATATAGCGCCACGCGGCGGGTGCCCTTATCAAGGTAGATGAGAGTGCATTTTCGCAGCTGTGTGACCATTGCGCACAAAAAAGCCCCGCCGAAATGGCGAGGCCTTGATGTTTGTCTTGGAGGATTTGCTACTCGGAGGCTGTTTCCAGCGCCTTTTCACCGCGTGACTTTGGGGCTGCGGCTCGAACGTAGGCGGCCACATGATCTTCAAATTTGCGGAAATTATCGATGAACATATCAACCAGCTTTCCGGCTTGTTCGTCGTAGGCCGCCGCGTCTTCCCAAGTCGATCGAGGATTGAGGATCGAGGCATCGACTCCATCGACTGCGACGGGGACGAGGAAGCCGAAATTTGGATCCTCCCGAAAAGCGGCCTGTTTGAGGGATCCATCGAGAGCGGCGTTCAGGAGTGTGCGGGTCGCTTTGATCGGCATACGATGTCCGGTGCCATAGGCCCCGCCAGTCCAGCCCGTCGAAACCAACCAGCAATCGACTTGGTGCTCGGCAATCAGTTCACGAAGCAATGCACCGTATTCGGCGGGGTGTCGTGGCATGAATGGGGCACCGAAACAGGCCGAAAAGTTTGGCGTGGGCTCCGTGATACCTTTTTCTGTACCGGCGACTTTCGCCGTATAGCCAGAGAGGAAGTGGTACATCGCTTGGGCTGGTGTCAGCTTGGCAATCGGAGGCATGATACCGAACGCGTCGCAGGTCAACATCACCAGGTTTTTTGGCTGGGTACACCGACCAGTTTCACTGGCATTTGGGATTGCGGAGAGCGGGTATGCGCCGCGGCTGTTTTCGGCGAGCGAAGCATCGTCCAAATCGAGGACACGTGTTTCTGGATCCATCACGACGTTTTCGAGCACCGTGCCCCACATTTTCGTCGTGGCGTGGATTTCCGGTTCGGCTTCCGCGGAGAGACGGATCATCTTGGCGTAACAACCGCCTTCGAAGTTAAACAGCCCGTTTTCCGACCAACCGTGCTCATCATCACCAACTAGGGTTCTGCTGGCATCGGCAGACAAAGTTGTCTTGCCGGTGCCGGAGAGCCCAAAAAAGATCGCGGCGTCATCTTCTTCACCAACATTGACGGAGCAATGCATCGGCATGATTTTCTTCGCAGGAAGAAGATAGTTGAGAATGGTGAAGACCGATTTTTTGGTCTCACCGGCGTAGGACGTGCCGCCGATCAAAATCATCTTGCGCGCAAAGTCGACACCGATAATGGTCTCAGATCGGCAACCATGACGTTCTGGGTCTGCCTTAAAGCTTGGCAAGTTGACGATGGTAAATTCGGCGTCAAAGCCGCTCAACTCGTCTTCGGTCGGAATGCGCAGCAGATGACGGATGAACAGCGAGTGCCAGGCCAGCTCGTTGACGATGCGGACTGGAACGCGGTGATCTAGGTCGGCGCCGCCGAAAAGCTGTTGGACGAAAAGTTCCTTGCCTTGCATGTGGGCGCGGAAGTCATTCCAGAGCGTTGCGTGCTGCTCCGGTGTCATGGAGGCGTTATTGTCCCACCAGACGGTGTTTTCGGTGGTTTCGTCGCGGACGGTGAATTTGTCCTTGGCGGAGCGGCCAGTGTGGGCCCCGGTTTTAACG
This sequence comes from Maricaulis sp., assembly GCA_029251785.1. Classification (GTDB taxonomy): domain Bacteria; phylum Pseudomonadota; class Alphaproteobacteria; order Caulobacterales; family Maricaulaceae; genus Maricaulis. The sequence goes on from JAQXCQ010000059.1 coordinate 8,821, forward strand.
ACTAGCGCGCCGCCCTCTGCGACTTCGCCTTCGTCGCGGCGGAGGATTTCGTGGTAAAGGCGGGCCTCATTCCAGTTGAGATTAATCGTGCCGGCATCAATCCCCATAGAGGCAAGGCCGCCGTCATTAACAGAAGAAGTGGACATTTTATTCCCAATCCCATGCGCCCCGGTATGAACCGTCAACAGGCGACTTGTTTCCGCAGAAAGGAGGGGGTGCCCCCGAAGCCTCTACGCGCCATACTTACATATCGACACAGTACGCAAATGGCTTGCCAATTGCGTAATCGATGTATTGAAGGGGCGCGTATCAGATCAAACCAATTGAGAAAAGCCTAAAAATCACGGTTGGTGTCGATTTTGGTAAGGGGGATGTGATGTTTTTGAAATTTCGGACTGCGATTATTGCAAGCTTATTATTGCTTTACGGCGGTGCGGCTTGGTCTGTCGGGCCGAATGAAGACCGGTCCCATGAAACGCGATTTGCGCGGCTGGCGCTGGATTGTGTGGCTAGGGAATACCCAAATAAGATTAGTCATGTGCTGAACGATGATGGCGATGTCAGCCCGCCGCGTGAATTGCATCCGGCATTCTACGGCTGCTTTGACTGGCATTCAGCGGTCCATGGTCATTGGTTGCTCGTACGGTTATTGCGCACCTTGCCTGAAGGTGATCTGGCGAATGAGATCACCGCCGCCTTGGAATTGAACCTAACTGTTGAGAACATTGCGGGCGAACTCGCTTATCTTGACCGACCGGGAACAACGTCTTTTGAGCGCCCGTACGGTCTGGCATGGTTGCTCCAACTCGGCATTGAATTGCGAGAGTGGGAAGACCCTCGGGCGACACGCTGGTTGGCGGCGTTAATGCCTCTGGAGGCAGTCGCCGGTGATCGGTTTAAGTCTTGGCTTCCGAATCTCAACTATCCCGTGCGAATTGGGACTCACAATCAGTCAGCATTCGGCATGGCATTGGCGTTGGATTGGGCGCGCACTTCTGGGGATGCCGAGTTGGAAATCTTGCTGGTGAACACGGTCATGGCGTTCCATTTGAATGATGTAAATTGTCCTATTGCGTATGAACCTTCCGGCCAGGATTTCCTGTCTCCGTGTTTGATGGAGGCTGATCTGATGCGGCGAGTTTTACCGGAGGACCGTTATTCGCAATGGCTCGCCGAGTTTTTGCCCAATATCCCGAGGGATGGCTCGGCAGGGTGGCTGATTCCTGGAATCGTCTTGGACCCGACTGACGGAAAGCTCGTACATTTGGATGGGGTCAATTTATCGCGGGCCTGGAATTTAGAGGCAATTGCTGCGTCTTTACCGGACCGGGATGATCGCCGCGCGGCCTTGATGGCCGCGGCGAGCGTACACACAGATACGGGTGTTGGCGCTGTTTCTGGTGAAAATTACGAGGGCGGCCACTGGTTGGCCAGTTTTGCCACCTATCTGTTGACCCAGCGTGCTCTTGAAGCCCCCGCTTATCGACCCATTCCTCGATCGGCTGAATGAGCGTGCCGAATAATTAAAGCCAAGAGTTTGGACGGTATCGACCTGGCAGGATTTGTTGCGACCGGCGCTGGCGAGACCAAGGCGTGGCGTGTGTCAACTGTGGCTAGACAGGGTCATCGACATGATTGTGCAAGTTATTGTGAGTGTTGTCGGGCTTGCATACGGTGTGTGCGTCCGCATAGTAGCGTCCAAATTTGATGGGGAGTAAACATGAAATCGATTGCGGCGCTTTGCGCGACGGCCCTGCTGGCGACTAATGCCATGGCTCAAGAAAGATATGAGATCGATCCTGATCTTGCCGATTCGGCGCGAGGTCTTATTCAGGAGGCTCTTGAGAGTGATCTCAGCTTTGATATTGTCGAATCCCTGACGACGGAAGTCGGCCCTCGACTTGCGGGTTCGGAGGCGGAAGCGCGCGCTCGGGAGTGGGGAGTTCGAACCGGCGCCGCCATGAGTTTTGACCGTGTGTCCATCGAAGAGTTCGCCATGCCGTTTTGGGAGCGGGGTGAGATGAACATCACCATGACCGCGCCCTATGAAATGGAATTGCATGGCACGGCCCTCGGCGGGTCCGGGCGTTCGCCTCGCATGCGGGCGATCAATTCGGAAATTGTCTATTTTAGATCGATCCATGAATTGACGTCGGCCTTAGATGGCAGCCTGGACGGCATGATTGCGTTTGTGGACGGCGAACCAATGGTTCGCAGCCAGACCGGCGCGGGCTACGGTGCCGCCAATCAACGCAGACGCATCGGCTGGCAACATGCCGAACGCGCGGGTGCGCGGGCGTTGGTGGTTCGCTCAGTGGGGTCTGACAGTCACCGTAATCCTCATACCGGAATGATGAGTTCGGATGAGGGGGATTGGGCGGAAATTCCGGTGATTGCGATTTCCAACCCTGATGCCGATCACTTGCGGCGTATGCATCAATCTGGGCAAACGGTTGATCTGCGCATCTCTTCGACCGCTGGCTGGCGCGGGGAAACGATGAGCGGCAATGTCGTATTAGATGTTGTCGGGCGAGAATTGCCCGACGAAATAGTTCTTATCGGTGGCCACTTGGATAGTTGGGATTTGGGAACGGGCGCGATTGATGACGGTTCGGGTGTCGCTATCACCATGGCTGCCGCGGAATTGATTGCACGCATGCCCGAGCGCCCGCGCCGGACAATCCGCGTTGTGCTATTCGGCGCTGAGGAAGTTGGCTTGCTTGGCGCGCGAGCCTATGCGCAGCAACACGCTGCCGAGCTTGAAAACCACGTTTTGGCAACGGAATCGGATTTTGGCGCTGGGACAATTTGGCAATTTAATTCCTATGTGAATGAAGAGGCTAATGGTGCGATTTCCGCTATTGGTCGCTTGCTGGAGCCTCTGGGCATTGTTTTTGGCAATCACAACACACCAGGTGGTGGTCCGGATATCATACCGATGGCCGCGCAAGGCGTGCCAACGGTTCGGTTGGCGCAGAATGGTATGGATTATTTTGATCTGCACCATACGCCAGACGATACGCTCGACAAGATTGACCCGGAGGCGATGGCCCAGAATGTGGCTGCCTATGCTGCAATGGTTTATCTGGCCGCAGAGATGGACGTGGAGTTTCGCGGTCGCGACGAGGACTAATCGCGTTAAGCCGAACTTTTCGTAGAATGCGTCTGAGGGGCGGCACCACTGTGGTGTCGCCCCGTTTCGTGTGGGCGCAATCTAGTGGCAGGCCTTCCCGTGAACTTTCAGGCGCCAGTAATTGTAAGGGAGAGGGGTAATAAAACCGGCCAAAAGCATAAGTGGTATGACGGTCAAATTTAGCATTGCACCACCTGTTACGACGACATCAACAATATTCATGGCGGCCTCCATCGCGATCATTGAGATGAGCGACATGCCTGCAGCCGTCTTGAATGCTGCTTTGAGATCCATCTGCCGCGAGAGAATATAGGTTTCCAGCGCAATTGAAGTCAGTAGGCCGTTGATAATGGCCAACGTCATGATCGACAGCGTGGGCCAACCGATTCCTGTCATCTGGAAAAATAATATCGTGCCGAAGTCGCCGATTGAACAACCAAGCAGACACCAGGATGTGTTAACGGAGGCTTCCTTCCAAGTGTGACGGCATTGTCAATTAATTGACGCCGATGCGCTATTTGCTGTCATCAGCTTATCCAATTTTTTTGTACAATAAGGTCACCAACTCATCGACCTTGGCTGTTTTCTCGGCATCATCATCTGATTGCAATGCTTCGCGCAGGCAATGGTCGGTATGATCTTTCAACAATTCACGTTCGACTGCGGCCGTCGCGGAGCGGACAGCCTGCAATTGGGTCAGAAGATCAATACAATAACGGTCCTCCTCGATCATCTTAACGAGACCGCGAACCTGCCCTTCAATTCGCTTAAGGCGATTGAGGGCTTTTTGTCGTCTTTCAACACGCATTCGACATTTGCTCCATATACCCCTTAGGGGTATACATGTTGATGCACGGGAGATGCAAGTTTGGCGGTTGTCCGTCGTTCATTGGCGATCCGCCGAGCACCAAGGTTGAAACAGTGGAAGTGCTATGATTGATCGTCGAACTATTCTCAAATCCGCCGCCGCGATCGGAGGCCTCGGAATTAGCCAGAGCCTGATCCCTGCGTGGGCGCAGAGCGTGACCTCTCTCAATGGGGCCGGGTTGCCAGCATTGAGCGGAGATCAGTTTGACCTCAGGGTCGGCCGGACGCCGGTTACCATTGATGGCACGCCGAGTATGGCGGTCACAGTCAATGATCACATGCCGGCACCGATACTGCGTTGGCGTGAGGGGGAAGATGTTACCTTACGGGTGACCAATTCCTTGGATGCAGACACCTCCATCCACTGGCATGGTATTTTGCTTCCCTTTCAGATGGATGGCGTGCCCGGCGTCACCTTTCCCGGAATTGCACCGGGTGAGACCTTCACATACCGATTCCCGCTCATTCAAAATGGCACGTATTGGTATCACAGCCATTCCGGCCTGCAGGAACAGCTAGGGCATTACGGACCGATCATCGTCGACCCGGCTGGGACAGATCCGGTCGCTTACGATCGCGAGTATGTGATCATGCTGGGTGATTGGACGTTTGAAGGACCACACGCGGTCTTTAATCGTCTCAAGCAGGTGTCCGACGCCTATAATTATCAACAGCGCACGCTAGGGGACTTCTTCCGTGATGCGCGCCGCGATGGTGTCGATGCGGCACTATCAGACCGGGCGATGTGGGGTCGGATGCGGATGAGCATGACCGACATTTCGGACGTGACGGCGCAAGCCTATACCTACGTGATGAATGGACACGGGCCGGATGATAACTGGACCGGCCTGTTCAATCCGGGCGAACGCATCAGGCTGCGGATCATCAATGCGGCCGCGATGACGATTTTCAATCTCCGCATTCCTGGTCTGCCGATGACGGTCGTTCAGTGTGATGGTCTCAATGTGCAGCCGGTGGAAACCGACGAGTTTCAGATTGGCGTCGCGGAAACCTATGATGTGATTATCGAACCGCGAGATCAGGCTTACACGCTCATGGCGGAGAGTATTGATCGGTCTGGCTATGTTCGAGGAACCTTTGCACCGCGCCTCGGCATGCAGGCCGAGGTCCCGCCGTTGCGGGACCGGCCACTTCTGACGATGCGGGACATGGGTATGGATCATGCTGCGATGGGTCACGGGACCGCAACAGATGTTCCGATTGATCACGCTGAAATGGGGTATGGAGTACCAGCCGCGGCGTCGGTCGATCATGCCGCAATGGGGCACGCCATGCCGGCACCAGAGCCTGCTTTTGTCGACCACGCGGCGATGGGACACGGTATGCCGGCAGCGGACGAAATGATTGATCACGAGGCAATGGGCCATGGAGCGCCTTCGCCCGCGGCCGGCTCCGCTTTAACAGATCATGCGGCTATGGGGCACGTAGCGCCGTCCGCACTGGACACCGATGATGGCCCACAAAGGCATGATCACGCCGGCGGACCTGGCGTGGCTAATATGCCTGCAAACCCGTCAAATCGCCTACATGAGCCGGGGATTGGTCTGGCGGACGAACCGCATCGGGTGCTGGTTTACACGCAATTGCGCAGTCTGGATCGAAACCCTGACCTGCGCCCTCCAGAACGGACAGTCGAAATACACCTAACGTCGAATATGGAGCGCTATATGTGGTCTTTCGACGGCTTGCGGTTCTCCGAAGTCGATGCGCCGATCATCTTCCATCATAATGAGCGTCTACGACTGACGCTCGTGAATGATACCATGATGCCGCACCCAATCCATCTGCACGGCATGTTCTTCGACGTGGTCAATGGTGAAGATGATTTCAAACCGCGCAAGCACACGATTGTGGTCAAACCGGCGGAGAAGCTGTCAGTCGACATTACGGCGGATGCGCTGGGGGAATGGGCTTTCCACTGTCATCTGATGTATCACATGCACGCTGGCATGTTTCAGGTGGTTTCGGTGCGACAAGCCGAGGCGAATGCAGGCAACGGTCATGGTAATAGCCATGGCCAACACCGCGGGGATAACGGTTGATCATGCGTACTTTGTTTGCAGGTGTTTGCCTGGTCTTGATTGCGAACGGTGCTGTACCGGCACAGGAGCGACCCGAGGATTATTATGACGCCGAACGCATGCAGGCCTCGCGGGATGCCCTGCGCGAGGCGACCAGCGGAGGCATTCATTCCATGTGGATGTTTGATCGACTCGAACACCAAAGCGGTGGCGCTGACGATGTCCTCTTGTGGGATTTTCAAGGTTGGGTCGGTGGTGATGAGAACAAATTCTGGCTGAAGAGTGAAGGTGAGTATTCCTTCGACCATGGAGCGATGGAGGAGGCTGAAATACAGGCGCTTTACAGCCGCCCGATAAGCCCAAATTTCGATTTGCAATTCGGTGTTAGGCACGATGTTGAGCCGGGACCTTCGCAGAATTACCTGGTGGCCGGTATTCAGGGCCTGGCCCCGTACTGGTTTGAAGTCGATGCGGCCGCTTTTTTGAGTGAGGACGGCGATTTCTCTATCGGGTTGGAGGCAGAATATGAGCTCCTCCTCACGCAGCGTTGGATTATCCAGCCGCGCGCTGAACTTGACTTTGCCGCTGGGGAAGTCGCATCCATGGGACGCGGCTCTGGACTGGTTTCCAGTGAGATCGGTATTCGGTTGCGTTATGAGTTTACACGTGGCTTTGCGCCCTATATCGGGTTCGAACACCGCGCCCTGCACGGTGACACCGCTGATATCGCGCAGATTGCCGGCGGTGAAACATCGAACACGATCTTCGCGGCTGGCCTGCGACTTTGGTTTTAAGGACGACTTAAATGACGACTCTTTTACGCTGGACGGCCCGGGTCCATAAGTGGTTGGCCCTCCTTGTGGGCATCCAAATTGTGCTCTGGGTCGCCGGTGGAGTGGTGATGACTATTATTCCACTTGAGCGCGTCCATGGAGATCAGATCGTCGGCCCAGCGCCGGTAGTAGAAATCGAATACTCGGAACTGATTTCTGTTGAGGCCGCTGTCCAAGCCGCAGCCCTGCCGGATGTGATTGAAACTGTAGAAGTCATGGGATGGCTCGGCCGACCTGTTTATCGGGTCGAAAACACGCTTGGCAGTCGCCATCTGGTCGATGCGCGTACGGGAGAGGTGCTAACCCCTGTCTCTGCTGAGACAGCCGTCGAATTGGTCAGCGAGATTTATCTGGGGGATGAGGCTCCATCGTCTGTCGAATACCTAGAAACCGCCAATATGGAATATCGTGGTGGGCCGGTTCCTGTTTGGCAGGTGAATTATGCTGACGAGTATGGGGCTACATTCTATGTGCCTGCGGAGTGGGGCGTCGTCAGAACGCGCAGAAATAATGAATGGCGCGTGTTTGACTTCTTCTGGATGCTTCACGTTATGGGGTATTGGGATCGTGATGATTTCAACAGTTTGCATCTGATCGCATTTGCGTTGCTCAGCATGGTGACGGTTCTGGGAGGATTGTTGCTGCTCATCATAAAGATGCAGCGCAGCCTCCGCATGGCACTGCAACAGGCTGGGTCGCGACAAAAAGATTAATCTTTGACCAGCCCATGATCAGCTTGGGCTTTCTTCGTCAGCTTGGCGGCTATGAGGGCGTGTGCCTGCGCGATATAGGCTTTCAGTTCGCGATCACAGAGCGCGCTGACCTGGTCGGCCTGGATCCACTTTGCGCGGGCAAGATAGGGGGCCGGGCGCAGACCCCGCTCTTGTCCGAGGAGCTCATAAGACATTTCCGAACACTTGAATGAAAATTTGGGAGGCTCGCCCTTGTCCCAACCTGCCGCGATGGCGAAAATTTTGCCACCGACTTTCCACACGGATGCCTCGCCCCACTGGATGACATTGGTCGTGGCGGCCAGGCTGGCGCAATAGGCGTCAAACTCCTCGCGCGTCATCTGCCTAGCTTCCGAGGATTGTGTATTCGCCGCCGCGTTCCAGCGCCGCCATATAGGCTGGGCGGGCGTGGATTTTGTCCAGATAGGCATGTATTTTCACGTAACTGGCGTCGAGCCCGGCACGACCACGCATCGCTTCAAGCGGGAAGCTCATTGCGATGTCAGCCCCGCTAAAATGATTGCCGGCGAACCAATCCCGACTGGCAAGTTCACTTTCGATATAATTTAGCAAGTTAGCGATTTCCGGGTCCACAAAATCGGTGTTGGCTTTGTTGGCGATCATTTTGGTGATCGGCTTTACGAAGAATGGGACCGGCGACGTGGCGATACGCTCCATGACAAGTTTGAGAAGGAGAGGCGACATCATCGACCCTTCGGCAAAGTGCAGCCAATAGGTATAGCGGCGGGCATCTTCCGTACCTGCCGTCAAACGTAGTTTCTCGCCGTAAGTATCGATGATGTACTCGATGATCGCACCGGTCTCGGCAACGGTGATGTCCCCGTCAGTGATCACGGGTGATTTGCCGAGTGGGTGCACCGCCTTCAAGTCTGCCGGTGCGCGCATCGTTTGTTCGTGGCGCATGTATTTTTTGATTTCGTATTGTAGCCCCAACTCCTCCAGCAGCCACAGGACACGTTGGGATCGGGAATTGTTAAGATGGTGGACGGTGATCATTTGTCATGCCTTGCGCTGGTGCCATTGGATGCGCTGTTCTTCAGGCAATCGAATTGCTTGGCAAGTCACAACTTCGATATCAGTGGTTTCTGTCAGGGGCAGACATAAAAATGGCGCTGGACCGATTTGGACAATACGGTCGCAGCGCCATCTAAAGTGCCGTCAAGGGCTTGGCCATAAGCCGGGTGACGACGGGGTGTTTGTTGCCCCCCAAGGAGGCGGTTTTATCGGCTCAGATATCGGCCCAAGAGACCGAAACACCGAGTTGGTCGAAGACTTCACTCCAATATCGTCTCAGGGCTCCGCGTTGTTCTGTTTCCCAACTATTGCGAGGGATCAAACGGATGCGGATTGAGACGCCGCGCATATTGTCGCCATAGGTTTCACGAATGGCATTTGCGACGGTCCTGGCCGACGGAACGCGCTGGCTAAAGGAGCCGCGACCGCGTCCATAGACGGTAAAGATATCGGAGTTCTGGAGCATGTCGGAGACTAGGACGATCCGGCGTGACGGCACTGTGCGGTCAAAACTGGGGTCCTGGGTCAGTCGCGCCAGGGCTTCGATAATCGGGCTGTTTGGTGCGTCCTTCGGCGTCACCAGATCAGCCAGCGCCCGATCCAAAGGATCGGAGAAAAGAGCCTCATACCGGGCTTGAACCCGGTCGGGGTTGCGATAGAGCGGGTTGACCTGCGCGCCGGCCCCTGGATTACACAGAGAGAAACGGTTGGTATTGCGCAATTGCCCGCTTGCATTCAGTTCGTACAAGGAGAGACGTTCTCCGACTGACAGCAGACCGCGTTCCGCGAGGATTAGGTCTGAAATAGTTTCCGCCTGGCGCGGGGAGTAGAGATCGGTCTTATCGATCACCACCACCCGGTGGGGAGGAATTTCGCCAACCATACAGAGTGTCTGGCTGTCGTAATCTGCCGGCTTTAGTACGAAGCCCATATAGCTGATCCCTGCGAGGATGCCCCCGATAATCAGCAAATTGAATATTCCCAGTAAGTCGCGTCCGGACATTGCCCCCTCCGTCTTTGCGCTTGTTAACCATGCTTAGCATTGCATGATCAGGCTGTCTCTTCCTCCTCAGCCTTTTCGCCGGCGAGATCTTCGGCTGGGCCAGCCAGGACGCGACAAATCTCGCTATGGAGCGCTAGCGCTTCCAGAACTTTTTGCTCTGGCAGGTGAGCGCTGCGTTTTGTGGAAATTGAAGCTTCCAATTCCAGTGACGCGGCTTCCAGGCGACGTGTTGCGCCTCCATAGCCAGGAATTGCGTCATCAAATGTGCGCCCTTTGAAGGCCGCAATGACAGCAAATGTAACGCCGAGAATGAGCAACAGCAAAGCTTCAAGAGTCTGGAACCCCATTGGATTTGACAATGCTGTGGAGACGGGGCTCAGGATTTCCCCGGTTGTTTCTGATCCACCCAGCGCAAGTGTGGCGGAGTTGATTTCCAGCAAATCGCGATAGTGGGCAGCGGTCAGATTCAGTCCAAACAAGGCGAGCGCTGTGACGCCAATCCCGGCGATTGCCAGAATACCGGAAACGGTCTGCTTCCAGCTCGCATTGGTGCGAAAGTTCGACAAATTACGAACGCCCAAAAACCCGATTAGAAAGAAGGCCGCGATAACATTCGTAAAGGACACGGTGATCGCCTGTAACCAACCACCAAGCAGACCCAGATCTGAACCTGTTGAGAAGAAGTAGGCGTTTGCCATGCCTTCAAACAGAACCAAGCCTGCAAGGATGGAAAAATGCAATATGTGTGATTTTGGATAAATCGCCGAGCGATCCGTAATGTTCCACTTCTGACGGAAATTCCGCAGATCATCGCGGCGAGCTTCTGCAATAGCGGATGCCTTGTTCAGCGCGATGGTCTGTTCGGTAACAGAGCTGTCCGGGCTCTGGTTTCCGAGTGAAAACATGGATGCCAGTCCGCGGGACCGTGCAGGTGCAGGTTCGATGTCGCCTCTAACAGCTTCATTGCGGACTTCAGTCGTTGTTTCTTGTAAGGCCATGGCCGGCCCCCCCTGTGTTGATGTGTCTGAATCGACACTGACAACATGGTTAAAGACGAATTGTGGCGGACAATTGGGCAGATATGGACGATTTGGGGATCAAATGTGGCCGAACGGGCCCTGTTTGGTTGATCTGGCGTTCATCTTTACTCAAAGTGCCCCCCGCTTCGTTTTTATTTGATCGCGAATTGGGGGCATTATGGGAAAATCAGGTTCATCGCGGCGCGCTTTGCTGAAGGGCACTGCGTTTGCAACGCTCAGCGCGGGACTGGCTGGATGCACATCGTCGGCCGAGCGCGTGGTTGAACGCGTGGCTCCCGTCGATCAAGGTGGCGCTGTTGATCGTGATGAGATCAGCACGGAAACTATCGCCCACGCAGAGCGCCTGTTTGATGTCTCTTATACCCATTCAGAGCGCGAGCAAATCGTTTCCGTTATTGATGATTACATCAGTATGGCGACCCGCCTGCGATTGGTAGAGAAGCCGAATTCGCTCGCTCCAGCCTGTGTTTTTGATCCAAGACTGCCGGGTCGGACTTATCGGGCGCAAGGTAATAATCTTGTGCGCTCAAACGAAAACCCGGGCCCACTCCCGGCCGATGATGTCAGTATTGCTTATGCTGCGGTCTGGCAGCTTTCTGCCTGGATTGCGAGAGGCGACATTTCCTCCCGTCGCTTGACCGATATTTATCTGTCTCGAATTGCTCGTTTCGACCGGCAATTATCCTGTTTTGTCACTGTGACTGCGGATATTGCGCGCGCTGAAGCTGATCGATGTGATGTCGAATTGGCTGCAGGACGCAATCGCGGACCGTTGCACGGCATACCCTATGGCATGAAAGACATCATTGATGTGGCGAATGTTGCATCTACCTGGGGGGCCACACCGTATCGGAATCGCATCGCGGAAGAGGATGCGCGCGTGACGGTTATGTTGCGAGAGGCAGGCGCTGTTCTTCTCGGGAAAACGACAGCCGGTGCCATTGCCTACGGCGAGCGCTGGTTTGATGGAATTACGCGCAACCCTTGGAATATCGAGGAAGGCTCATCCGGGTCGAGTGCTGGCTCTGGTTCGGCGACAGGAGCGGGCCTGGTCGGGTTTGGTATTGGTACGGAAACGCTAGGGTCTATCGTATCACCGGCCAATCGATGTGGGACGACAGGGTTGCGCCCGACTTTTGGCCGTGTTTCGCGGAGTGGCGCGATGGCCTTGTGCTGGTCTCTGGACAAGATCGGTGCGCTGACCCGGTCGGTAGAAGACACCGCTTTCGTCCTGAAGGCGATCAATGGGCATGACCATCGGGACCCGGGGTCCATCGAGACGGGCTTCGAGGCTGATATGAATGCCAGCGTGGCGGGGATGCGTGTGGGCTGGAACCCGACTTGGTTTGAAAACGCGACGGATGCGGACCGGGCGGCATTGGCTGCGGCTCGGGATGCGGGCGTTGAGCTGGTAGAGGTGACATTGCCAGATCTACCGTATGGTTCGCTCCTCATTTCCCTCTATGCCGAGGCAGCAGCGGCGTTTGAAGAGCTTACGCTAAACGATGCGGACGACAGCATGGTCTGGCAAGAGCCCAATGCCTGGCCAAATACATGGCGCAGTTCACGGTTTCTGTCGGCTGTTGACCTGGTGAATTCGGACCGTCTGCGACGCCAGGTAATGGACGTGATGGATGAAGTGTTTTCTGAGGTCGACGTGTTGATCGGGCCAAATTTTGTGGCAGGGCTTCTGGTGATCACCAATTATACTGGGCACCCACAACTCGCATTTCGGTCCGGGTTTTCCGAACAAGAAACGCGATCGCTGTCCGGCGAAAATGCCTCCAACGGATCCACACATCGCGTGCCGCAGACGACAAGTCTTTGGGGTGGGCTATTTGAAGACGGGCGGATTCTTACATTGGGACGTGAGATTGAGAGGCGTCTCGCGGTTGCGGATGAACGCCCGCCGAATTTTGATTGAGGAAGAATAACCACTATGAAGTTGTATGATTATGCAAAAGCCCCAAACCCTCGGCGCGCGAGAATGGTCTTCGCGGAGAAACGCGTGGACGTGGAGCGCATTGAAATTGATCTCGGTGCCAAGGCTCAGTTTGAGGATGCGTTCCGAAGCATAAATCCGCGATGCACCGTGCCGGCATTGGAGCTCGACGACGGTACACTGCTCACTGAGAACTCCTCGATCGTCCGATTTATGGAAGAAACATATCCGGAACCGCCATTATTAGGCCGAACACCGTTGGAAAAGGCTTTGGTTGCTGAATGGACAACCCGCGTTGAATGGGAAGGTCTGATGGGCGTTGCAGAGGCGTTGCGAAACACATCACGTTTTTTTAAGGATGCGGCAATCACCGGAACACAGCCTTATCCGCAATTACCTGAACTGGCAGAGCGCGGTCGCCATCGGGCTGAAGCGTTTTTTGCTGTGCTCGATGCGAGGTTAGCCGACAGTGCCTATTTGGCCGGGGGGCAATTCAGTGCCGCAGATATTGTTGGATTTGTGTTCATAGATTTCTCGGCCTGGATCAAACTCAGACCCAATTCTGACCTGGTGCATTTGGCCGCGTGGTACGATGCGATTGCGGCGCGGCCCAGCGCGTCCGCCTAGCTCGTTTTTCGGGCGAGCCTAACCGGCGGGTAGACTTGTTGATCCTTCAAGGTCAATCGAAACAGATCTGGTCGGGAATAATGGCCGGCCGCATCGCAGGCCATTTTCGCTTTGCGAACCTCATTCAAATCCGCTCGCGCTAGCAGGATCGTTTCACCATCTGCGGGGCCGGCGATAATCTCGCCACGTGGGTCTATTATGACACTTTGACCGGTGTGCTCATAGGCGCTAAGCGCCTTAAAATGCTCGGGTACGTGCTCATCGAGACGCAGACCTGCTGGTGCAATGACATAAGCAGCGGCCTGGCTGGCGAAGGCGCGGGATAATAGCACCTGGCGTGACCATACCGGGTCGCTGGGGGCGGTTTGTGGTTCTCTTCCCGGCCAGGCAGCAATATGGATCTGTGTGTTTTGGCAGATGAGAGAATAGCCCGGCAGAACGATATTGTGTTCCCAGCAATTCAATCCTGAGAGGCGTCCATATTCCCGCTGATGAACAGCAAGACCTTTGCTATCGCCATCCGCCCAAATTGAGCGTTCGTGGTGTGTAGGCTTAAGTTTTCGGTGGCGACCGAGAACTTGGCCATCGTTGCTGATGAAGACAAGGCTGGCGTAGATCGAGCTTTCAGTCGCTGGATCAAGTTCGGCAATTCCAATAACGACGTCAATATTGGCGGTTTTGGCTGCCGCGCAGATCTGCGCAATTTCCGGACCTTCCAGACTGACGGCGTTTTCCAAGTATAGAGCCGCCGCTTCCCACCATAAGTCGCTCAGCGGAGCCTCGATGAAGAACGGATAGCCGGGCAACCAGGTTTCGCCGAATGCGGCGATGTTTGCCCCTTTTGCTGCGGCTTCGGCAATCAAGGTGCAGGCTTTGTCAGTGCTGGCTTGTTTGTCAAAGAATACCGGAGCGGCCTGTACGGCTGCAAGGATTGTCTCGGTCATTGCGGAACTGTCCTTTGTGCCGGGTCATGCATTTCAAACCAGCGGAGAATTTCTGCGACTTTGGTCAGCAGACGACTTGGCCGGGAATTCGAAATTCCGTGATAGGAATCGGGGAGAACAACCAATCGGGATGGCACGCCCTGCAGCCTCAACGCCGCATAGTATTGATCGGTTTCTGAGCGCGGTGTGCGAAGGTCCGAGCCGCCGACCATCATCAGGGTCGGTGTCGTGACATTTCCAACGAGCGAAAGCGGAGATCGGCGCCAATACTCGCCGGGGTCTTCCCAGGGCGCACTGGCGAACCAGTATCGATAGAAAAATTGCGGTAGATCGGAGTGCAGCACAAAGCTGGACCAGTTGATGACGGGTTTGACAACTGCAGAGGCGGCAAATCGGTCGGTATTTCCGATAATCCAGGCGGTCAAAACGCCACCGCCAGATCCACCGGTCACAAACAGGCGCTCCTCATCAATGAAGCCGCGGTCGATCATCGTATCGACACCGCCCATTAGGTCGTCGTAATCATTGCCGGGATAATCATGATGAATAAGGTTGGCAAATTCGTAGCCATAGCTGGTTGATCCGCGGGGGTTTGTATAGAGAACCACGTAACCGGCCGCCGCCATGAGCTGGAGTTCCGCTGAGAAAACCGGTCCGTAGGCCGTGAACGGGCCTCCGTGAATTTCGAGGATTAGCGGATATGTTCGATCTGGGTCAAATCGCGGTGGATATAAGACCCATCCTTGTATTTGACGGCCATCATGGGGAGATCGCCATATTATTTCTTCTACCGGAGAAACATATCGATTAGCGAGCGCATCCTCATTAAGCCGTGTAATCATATTCAAGCCGGACCGTCGCGTACCGGAGGCGAGTTCTGAAGGCCGCGTTGGTGATGCAAGCGTGGCGGCGATGCGCCCGTTGTTCGCAACACTGAATTCACCGCCAGAATAGGGGCGTCCAAATGTACTACCGCCCAACCCGCCCTCTATGACGTCGATACGCCCATCCAAACTCACCAACGCCAACCTGGTCCGTCCGTGATCATCATATTGGACATAGATGCCGCGACCGTCTGAGGCCCAGATTGGCGAGGCGACCGAGCGATCCAGATCCAGGGTCAATGCGCGGGCTTGTGTGCCATCGGCATTGGCGACGTAAAGCAGCGTGTTGTGATAGCCCATGCGCTGGTCGTCATAGCCAGTATAGGCGATGCGTTGTCCGTTGGGAGAGACCCGGGGAGATGTGTCTGGGCCGATCCTGTTGGTGAGTTGACGAATGCGGCCAGTTTCCAGATCGACTCTGTGCAGTTCGCTATCGGGAGCCGCCGTGCCGGAATTTGGGCGACGGTCGGCGGAAAAAATTATCGCTGTGCCGTCGGCTGTCCACGAAAAGTCGCTGCTGGCACCAGCATCGTCTGTTGTGATTAGCACGGGCGCACCACCCTGAGCGTCGACGACGAACAATTGCTGTGATCCAGGAGGTAAGTTCCCGACAGCATCGACGCGGTAAAACAGTCGGTCTTCAACCTGAGCCGACTCGGCCCACTCGGCCCCGGGCGGAGAGGCAGGCAAAGCGGCTGGAGCTACTCCAGGCTGAAGAACGTAAGCGGAATAAGCCAGTTGACTGCCATTGGGCGACCAGCTCAAGCCACCACCACCACCTTGTAATTGGGCAATTTCAGCGTCGCGGCCGTCAGCCATCCAATACATGCGTATGGCGGAATATTCTGGGCCATTTGCGATGTACGCAAGACGATCACCACTGGGTGACCAGCGCGGGGATGACGCGGTGTTCTCGCCTGTTGCGATCGGTAGATGGTTGCGTCCATCGAAATCCACCATCCACAAGCTGCCCCGCGTTTGATCCCGAGAAATGTCGTTTGAGCGCCGCACATAGGCGATATGATCGCCGGAGGGCGATATGCGGGGAGACGAGGCTGCCTCGAGCGCGAATGTATCAAGAGGTTGCAGGGGCGGAAGGTCTTGAGCGGCAGTCGCCGGGCTATACGCCAGCACGGCACAAAAAATAGCTGTTCTCATCATTCTGCAATCCCCACATTTTAGTAACGACCATCAGACTTCTTTTTCGATCGGGAAGCGAGTCTCAATTTTGGTGTTGATCGGTGACGTTTTCGAACGTGAACAGGGTTCACTTCGCGCATGAATAATGGTTAATGTTGAAAACGAACACGGCATTGCGCTGTGACATTTTTGGCCAGGCGAGAGTACTGGTGATCGGTTAGGGAGTAAGAAATGACATCCACCCATCGTTCTGTGTTGCTCGTCGCAGCGTCCGCGATTGCCCTTTCATCGGGAGTTGCCGCAGCTCAAGAAATTCGCTCGGTCGACGTCATCACTGTCACCGCACAAAAGCGCGAACAGGGAATTCAAGACGTTCCTGTTGCGGTTACCGCCTATAACGAGGAGTTATTGCTCGCCGCCGGCGTTCGCGACATCAAGGATTTGATGATGATTGCGCCCGGGCTCAACATCACCTCGACATCTAATGAATTCGTCACTACGGCGCGAATTCGCGGCATTGGGACGGTCGGAGACAATCCCGGTTTGGAATCATCCGTCGGCGTTGTGATTGACGGTGTGCCGCGCGCCCGAAATGGTGTGGGATTTAATGACCTTGGCGAGTTGGAGCGGGTTGAAGTTTTGCGTGGCCCCCAGGGCACATTGTTTGGTGCCAACACCACAGCCGGGATCATCAATATCGTCACCAAACGCCCGGAATATGATTTTGGAACCAATATGGCTCTGGATTATATTGGTGGCGATGCCTCCGGCTGGGGTGTGTCAGGAGGACTGACAGGTGGCGTCAGTGAAGATATGGCAATTCGGCTCTTTGGAGGAATTCGGGAGCGTGATGGCTATCAAACGGTCAGCACATTTGGCGGGCCGCGTACAGAGACCGAAGATGGCGATCAAGATTATTATACTTTCCGCGGTCAAATGTTGTTGGACTTCTCGGACGATATCAGCCTGCTGCTCGCAGCGGATATTACGAAACGAGAGGAAAATTGCTGCGGCGCGCCGAGCCTGGTTTCCGGGGCCACTGCACCGATCCTGAACGCGCTCGTCGCCGGAAGTCGCCCGATGCCGGGAAGTGAAGATCCATTTAGCCGAGATATCCAGGCGAACCGTGGCACGCAACAGGACATTATTGATAGTGGGGTTCAGGGCGAGTTAAATTGGAACTTCGATACAGTTGAATTTACCGCTATTTATTCTGATCGCAGCTATTCGCTAAGCTCCGGGCAAGATACCGATTTCACCGGTGCGGATATTGTTTTCCGTGATCGAGCCAATAATACATTTGAATTTGACAATTCAACACTCGAAATGCGGTTCGCCGGTGCCGGCGAAAACTTGGATTGGATGTTCGGACTTTACTATTCCGATGAAACCCTTATCCGAAATGACAGCATTCAAATGGGCGCACATTTCGAGCCGTATCTTGGTTTGTTAGGATCGGGCGGATTGTCGGCCACTCTGGTGTCTGATCTTGCTAACGGTTTGGCGGGTTATTCGGCCTTTCTGGGAAATCCTGTCCCCGGCTTTGCGGGGCTCGGATTTGGATCGGCAACTCCGCTGGGTGGTGGAAACCCGGTTGGTGATACCTTTACCCAGGACGGTGAAAGCCTTTCATTCTTTACCCATAACACTTGGCATCTGAACGATGCGACAGATCTGACATTTGGTCTGCGCCACACAAGTACTGAAAAAACCGCAAATTTCAATTTTGGTGATAGCAATACGCCGGCCTGCGATGTCTGGGAGCATGTCTTCGGTGATGCGCTGGATTTCCTCACTCCGGCCAATTTGGCCGTTTTGGGAGGTTATTCGACCGCTTCCAGCGTTTCGGTTCCCGGGCTCATACAATTTGGTACATTCACATGCCTGCCGTTCGCGCGGGATGTATTCAGCCAAATTGACCATAGCCAGTCGCTTGAAGAAAACGAGCTATCCGGCCTGTTGTCCCTGTCTCACCGCTTTGATGATGACCTTTTAGTCTACGGTACTTACACACGCGGCTATAAAGCAGGCGGTTTCAATCTGGACCGCTTTACCCAAGCGGGTTCCTCTGCGGTCAATTTTACCGACGTCTTGTCGGGCGCATCATTGTATCCCGCTCGTTTCGATCCAGAATTGGTGGACAGCTTTGAACTCGGGTTCAAAACAGAGTGGGCCAATGACACTGTTTTGGCCAATTTCTATCTGTTCTATTCCGATTTTGAGACCTATCAGCTCAATACGTTCAATGGCATAGCCTTCTTTGTTACATCGATCGACGGTGCATCGTCGCAGGGTGCGGAGATGGAGCTTTTGTGGTTACCGGAATCCATGCCGGGGCTGACATTCCAGGGTGGGGTGACCTACGCAAATGCCGAGTATGCGGAGTTTGCGCCGACAGGAACGGCGGACGTCGATCGCCTGTCTGGGCAGAATTTTTCGTTGGCGCCTGAATGGTATGCAACAGGCTCTGTGTCTTATGAGGGTGAGTTTGAAGGTGGCCGGAGTTGGATGGCCCACTTGGACGGGCGATGGGTCTCGGACCAAAATACTGGCTCAGACCTCGATCCGGAAAAAGAACAAGACGCCTACGCGCTGTTCAATGGCCGGCTTGGTATCGGCGCTGCTGATGATAGCTGGTCCCTGGAATTGTGGGGGCGAAACCTGTTGGATGAAGAGTACATTCAGGTCGGTTTCGACGGCCCTTTCCAGCCCGGTTCGTTTAATGCTTTCCTTGGATCTCCGCGGAGTTGGGGGCTGACTCTGCGCGCGCGTCGGTAGGCTATTTGTGGTCAACAAGACGGGGCCGGGGCGTGTTGCGCTCCGGCCCTTTTTATTTGCTTTTGGGGAGAGGCTTGTATGTCAGTGGGAAGTACGTATTTTTAAACGTTATTCGTGTGATTTAATGTTTGCCGTGATGACCAAGTCGTAGTTTTCGCCAACACCGTCGACAAAATTTAAAATTCGAGCCTGTACGGACCCGCCATGACCCTTCGCGCCCGCCGCCTTCTCCTAATATCAACGGTGATCTGGCTGTTAGCGAGTCTGGGGCTCATTTTTTTCGGCCCGGTATCCTTAAGCGGAATTGAGACAGGGCTTGCTGAACGCGCCCGTGCTGCCTTGATTGAGCGAGAACACGATTGGGCGCAGGTGAGTGTGAATGGGCAAGTCGCGACGTTGTCCGGTGCGGCACCCAATGCGCCCATGCGAGATGATGCGCTTTACACCGTGCTTCGCTCTACCTGGTCTGGCGGTGTCGTCGCCGGCGGGATTACCCGGGTGATCGACGATACCAGTGATATGCGGGCCGAGCGCCGGTTTGTGTTTAGGGCTGATTTTAATAATGGGCGTGTTCTCATTCGGGGTGATGCATCTGATGCGACCGCACGCGATGCAATCGCTCAGTACGCCAATACAAATTTCCCGGCGGGCGCGCAGACTGATCTGACGCTTATTCCGGGTAGTGCCAGCTCGGCGGAGTGGGTTGATGCTGCTATGCGACTCTTGGGGCAATTGGCACGCCTTGATCGCGGCTCCATTGTGTTGGATGCCGAGCAGGGTGGGTTGATCGGGGACGCCGCCAACCCACAAATCGCACAATCGGTTGCCGGTGCTCTGATGGTTATGCCCGAACCGTTTGAATCTGCTTTAGTGGTGACCCCGGCGGGAGCACCTGCGTCGGTGCGCATTGAAACGTCTGCAGGGTGTTCAGCGGTGTTGCGCGCTGCGCGCGGGGCGGGCGATATGCGCTTTGATGGTGGCGGTGCTGCACCCAATCCGTTTTCAGAGATCGTCCTACGGCGTGTCGGCAGAATGTTCAGTCTTTGTCCGAATGAATTACGCCTTGAATTGACCATCGACACGTCTGTCGGCAGCGAAGATCTCGCCTCGCAGCGCGCGGCGGCCGTTCAAGCTTTGCTCGTGCAAGGCGGTTCGGACGAATCGCGTATTGACGTGTTATTGGCGAGTGATCAAATTCGGGTCATTGGTTTTGACGTGACCGGTTTCGAGAATACTGGGATTGAGGAGTAGGGCATGTTCTATCTGATTTGGCAGATGGGATTTTTATTGCTGATTGCGTTTGCGGGCGGATTATTCGCCGGTTGGCAAATCTGGAGCTCGACTGCGCGCAGTGCCGAGGCCGATGAGGCGTTGGCCGAGGTGGCACGTCTACGCAAGGAAAACGAAAACCTGGCCCGACGTGTCGGTGAGGCCGAGAGCGAGACTGCCGCGATTCCGGCGAATGTAACGCCTCCCGTGACTGAGGCAGCTGATTCTGCAGACACAGTGACGACACCGAAGCCGCGCACAACAATATCGACAGGGGCTTCATCAGCGAAGTCCGCTACGCCGACGCCATCGCCGGTTGATTATGCTGAGGCGAATCCGTCAGTTTCCGATGATTTGCTTGCGATTAAGGGGCTCGGCCCCAAAGCGGCGGCGATGCTGCGGGAGGGCGGGATTAACAGCTACGCCCAAATTGCCGGCTGGTCGCCTGAGGATATTGCGCGTTGGGATACCAAAATTAGTGGCCGGGGCCGGATCACACGCGATGAGTGGGTTAAGCAGGCGAAGAAGCTTGGCTAGCGCAGGCTAGTCGGTTTCTTCCAGCAAGGCATCACAGCCACAGGCTGGATTGTTGCGGATGACGTCTCGGGCATCATAGCTGTTTGGTCCTAATTCGCGGTCGCCCGACCGGATCAAGATTTCCAGGCTGACTGTTTTCTCGCCCGCATTGCCATCAATGCGACTCCACAGCCCAACCGAACTGCCAGACCGTCCGCCAGAGCCAAAGGACCGGCCGACCGAAGCGCCGACCTGAACGGGGTTGCGGTCATTTCCCGATACATCCTCCGCGGCGACGATGAACCAATCCCCGCCTTCTTCCAGCGTCAGTTCCGCCGCCGCGGCGACGATGAACCAATCCCCGCCTTCTTCCAGCGTCAGTTCCGCCGCCTGAACAAGCGCCATGTCGCGCGCCTGCTGCATGCTCATATCCGAGCCAGCATCAAACCGTGTGCGAAACCGGTCCTGTTCTATGCGCTGATCAGAATAGCCATGTCCGTCACCATAGGACGGGCTGTAGGTCGTGGGCGTAGACGTCGCACAGGAGGAGAGAGCCAGGGTGGCTGTCATCATCATCGGTATCAGTGTTCGCATGTCCTATCCTCCGCGTCGCATGAAGAGTTAAGGACAAGAACCGCATCGCGGCAAGCCAATTCAGTCGGCTGGTAAACTTGCGCACAACCGCTCGAGCAATTCCAGCGCAGAATCCGCGATGATCGTTCCGGGTGGAAAGACCGCTGCTGCGCCCATCTGGCGGAGCACGGGCTCGTCGTCGGGCGGGATGACCCCACCGACGATGATGAGGATGTCATCGCGATTGAGATCGTGCAGGGCGGAGCGAAGTTCGGGCACGAGGGTGAGGTGTCCGGCTGCAAGCGATGATGCGGCGGCGGCGTGGACGTTTTCCTCCGCGGCCAGTTCTGCGGCTTCAAGCGGCGTCTGGAAGAGCGGGCCAATGACCACGTCCCAGCCCAGGTCGGCATAGGCCGAGGCGACGACCTTTTGGCCTCGATCGTGACCATCCTGTCCGAGTTTGGCGATCAGAATTTTGGGTTTGCGCCCCGTACGGGCAAGGAAGTCTGTGGCTGCTGACCGGGCGGCGATGACCTTGTCATCCCGGCGTGCGGCTTCGCCATAAACACCCGTGACACCCTTTATTTCAGCAACATGTCGATCGAAAGCCCCTTCAATCGCATCGGATATTTCGCCAACGGTTGCCATGGCTCGCGCAGCGTTGACGGCGAGTTCGAGTAGGTTGCCTTCGCCAGATGATGCGGCGGCCGTCAGGGCCTGAAGGCTCGACTGGGTTGTGGCATCATCGCGTTCCTCACGCAGGCGCACCAATTTGTCGACCTGCTGTTTGCGAACGGCATAATTGTCGACCTTGAGGACGGGCACATCCTCTTCTTCGTCGAGGTGGAATTTATTGACGCCGGTGATTGTCTGCTGGCCACTATCGATCAGCGCCTGGGTGCGGGCGGCGGCCTCTTCTATGCGCAGTTTGGGGATGCCGGCTTCGATCGCCTTGGCCATACCGCCGAGATCATCGATTTCTGCGATATGGGTCATCGCCTTGGCGGCGAGATCGTGGGTCAGGCGCTCAACATAATGGCTGCCACCCCAGGGATCGACAGTGTCGCAGAGATGCCCTTCGGTCTGCAGCAATAGCTGGGTGTTACGGGCGATGCGCGCAGAGAAATCGGTTGGCAAGGCCAGTGCTTCGTCCAGGGAATTTGTATGCAATGACTGGGTGTGACCATCGACTGCGGCGATGGCTTCCAGTGTCGTGCGTCCGACATTGTTAAACACATCTTGGGCGGTGAGGGACCAACCGGAAGTCTGGCAATGTGTACGCAGGCAAATCGACTTGTCGCTCTTCGGCGCAAAGCGTTCCTTGACCAGTTTGGCCCAAAGCAGGCGCGCAGCACGAAGCTTGGCGATTTCCATGAACACATTCATGCCGATGCCGAAGAAAAAGGACAGGCGCGGAGCAAAGCTGTCGACGTCCATGCCCGCCTCAATGCCAGTGGCAATGTATTCGAGCCCGTCAGCGATTGTGTAGGCCAGTTCCAAATCAGCCGGGGCACCGGCTTCCTGCATGTGATAGCCGGAAATCGAGATCGAATTGTATTTGGGCATGTGCTTCGACGTGTAGTCGAAAATGTCGGAAATGATCCGCATGGATGGCGTGGGCGGGTAGATATAGGTATTGCGAACCATAAACTCCTTGAGGATATCGTTCTGTATCGTTCCCGAAAGCTGTTCCGGCCTCACGCCCTGTTCTTCAGCGGCGACGATGTAGAGCGCCAAAACGGGCAGGACCGCGCCATTCATGGTCATCGAGACACTCATCTTGTCGAGCGGAATGCCATCGAACAGGGTACGCATGTCGTAGATGCTGTCTATCGCCACGCCTGCCATTCCCACATCGCCAGCGACACGTGGATGGTCGCTGTCATAGCCACGGTGAGTGGCGAGGTCGAAGGCGACGGAGAGTCCTTTCTGGCCAGCGGCCAGATTGCGCCGGTAAAAGGCATTGGATTCCTCGGCGGTTGAGAAGCCTGCATATTGCCGGACCGTCCAGGCACGCTGGGGGAACATTGTGGGGTAGGGGCCGCGCACGAAGGGGGCAGCACCGGGGATGGACGACTTGAAATCAATTTCCGCGCTGTCGACGGCACTATAGGATGTGGATACGGCGATCCCTTCAGCGGTCGTCCAGCGTTCGCCGGGAGTTGCGGCGATGGCTGATGGTTCGCCCAACGTCATGCGTGTGAAATCAGGATAGCTTTTCATTATGCATCTCCCTCCAGCGCAGTCGCCCATCGCATTGGCAGCATCGCGCCCTCTTCGGGATCCAAGTGAGGCCAAGTGTCATCTACGTCGACGGCTTTGGGGTCAGGGTCAGGGAATTTATTGACGCCGATCAGGGTTTCTGATCGCTCCATAATGGCCTGTTGGCGACTGTTGCGTGCCGCGCTGATCAGTCCCTGGAACCAGCCACTTTTCATGGAATCATACAATCCGCCGCGGGTTTCGATGTCCTGGAATAATTGCCAGGCGGCATTGGCCAGCTTGTCGCTCAGAGTCTCGTGCAGGTAACTGCCTGCCGCCGGATCCGTGACCTTGCCGAGATGGCTCTCCTCGGCCAGCAACATGTGAAGATTGCGGGCAATACGACGCCCAAAACGTGTGGGACGCCCGAGCGCTTCGGTGAGCGGGCGAATAGTGATCGTATCTGCGCCGCCGCTCGCCGCTGCAAAACCGGCGCAGGAGACGCGGATCAGATTACTCCATGGGTCGGTCGCGCTAAGCATTCGGTAGGAGGTGGTCGTTTGTAGACTCAGACGGGATGCGGCGTCGGAGGCGCCAAATGCGCCGGCCATTCGGGCCCAGATACGCCTTGCGGCACGGAGTTTGGCGATTCCCAAATGAATGTCAGCATCGACAGCCAAACGGCCTTCAATTGCTGTGGCGGCCTGGTTGGCTTCCAGGCCCGCATCCATCAGCAGGCGCATATAGCTGGCGCCAGATGCCACCAGCATGGCGAGCTCTTGCACTTCCGTGCCGCCCGCTTCAAAGGCCAATGACGCATTGCATCGCATGATTTTCAATTTCGGAAAGGCTGCGGCCGTCAATTGCGCGAGGTCGATAACCGAGTCGAAATCCTGGTCGGAATAGCGGATCGCCTGCCGCGCCCGCAATTCGATCGGGGCTAGGCCAAGTCCGCCACTCACCTCGTCGCCGTCGAGGCGCCGGCGAGCAAATAATGTGATCAGCAGGTTTGCGTGATCGGTGGAATGGTTGAGTGCGTCCAAATGAACCGGTGCGAGGCTCAGATCGACGCCACGCAGTGTTTCATCGAGCGATTCCAGATCACAGGCGGCTAAACCCAGCTTACCAGCGGGATCCAGGCGCAATTCCAATTCGGAGACGCCCCCAATCAAATCTTCCAGCGCAGCCGCGTTGGCCGCAGCCGGGGTTGCCTCTACCAGAGTTTGCCTCATGCCCCAGGGAAGATGTTGGTCGCGGGGGGCGTGATCAACCGACTGGCTGCCCTCGGGCGCGTCAAAAAAGATCGGACCACGCGTAATGCCATCACTGGTAGAGCGAACGAGCGTGTCATCAAAATCGGCACCACGCAGGGCTTTTTCGGCCAGTTGTGCCCAATCGCCAGTCGTCGGCGTCGGAAATCCATCAGCGAAGGCGAGCACTGTCTTGGTCATGCGATCATCGTCCCGTTCGGGCCATTGCGTTGTTTAAGTGGAGAAATGGCATGTGTGCGCCTCCCGTCAAGTCCAGACAGCAATCTGGATAGGACAGGTGGTTATCCCCGGGTGGAGTACTGGCGGCATTATAGCGGCATTCTAATGGAGACCGCGATGACCGATACCAGCCCGAATCTGGACCTGCCTCTCATCATGCCAGCCCAGGCGCAAAAACATGTCACGGTAAATGAAAGCCTTCTGCGGCTGGATGCGTTGGTGCAAACCCGCGTGCAGAGTCGCAGTGTCAAACCGCAGCCAACAAATCCACATGATGGCCAAGCTTGGATCTTACCAGCGGGGCGGACAGGCGATCAGTGGGGCGTGATGAGCGTCGGAAACCTGGCCATCTGGCGTGATGGTGTCTGGACCGAATTGCCTGCTCAACCGGGGTGGCGGGTGTACGTGCTCGACGAAGCAGGCACGGCCTTCTTTGATGGCGGAAGTTGGCGTGCAGCCGGCGCTTCAATGATCACCGCCCAAGCCGATAATGGGGCGCATTCGCTGAGTCGGATTATTGCGCATCGCACGGGTGAGCTGGGTGGAGCCAATGTTGTGACAGGGGCTGTAATCCCAACCCGGTCCGTCGTGTTTTGTGTCTCTGTCCGTGCGGTCAGCGATATCACCGGTGCGAGTAGTTTTGACTGTGGCGTGTCGGGGCAGGAGAATAAATTTGGCGGCTCTTTGGGGCTTGCTATTGGAAGTCATAATCTGGGGGTTGTTGGGCCGACAGCTTATTATAGCGACACGCCAGTGGTATTGACGGCGAATGGCGGTGACTTCACAGGAGGCAGTGTTGATGTTGCGATTCATGCCTGGGTGCCCAAAGCCCCAGATTAGAAGATGCGATTGTTGAAGATAAGCAGTTCTAGCGCCCGAGGGAGACAGCCAACTCGCTCATAATCTCGTTCAAGATTGCCTGCATAGGTTCGGTCATTCCATGGCCGCTTAGAGCCAGCACGTGAAGTTGAGCGTGGGGGCAGGCGTCGGCCAGCCGGAAGGCTGATTGTGGCGGGCACACCATGTCATAACGGCTGTGCAGGATATGCATTGGTAAATTCGCGAGCTGTCGCGCATTGGCAAGGAGCTGGTTCGGCTCGAAGAAGCACTTATTGCGAAAATAATGGGCTTCGATCAGTGAGTGCGCTGCGACATAGGCTGGGCCGCGTGCGGCCAGGGCGCTTCGAGCGTCTGCGGCGCTTTTTTCGAGATAGGAGATGCGCTCCTCTAGCTCGGTCCAGCGGTAGAGCGTGGATTTGCGCAATTCGCCCAAGCTTGTGTTCAGATCGGATAACCGGTTCAGGTCGGTGAACTTGTCCTCGGCCTCGATTCGCATGTCCTCAAGGCACCAATTCAATATTGCTTGGGCAGACGTACGGTGTCGCTCTGGAACGGGCGCGATGAAATCTTCGAACGCCTCCGGGAAGAAACGCTGAACGCCGCCATCACCGTGCCACCAGTTGAGTTCGCTTTCAGTCCCGAGGAATACAGCTTCGACGACTAATGCCAGGACGTGTTCGGGAAAGGCTTGGGCATAGGCGATGGCCAGTGTCGAACCCCAGGACGGACCGAATACAACCCATTTATCGATACCGAGCTGATGGCGAAGCGCCTCGATGTCGTTGATCAAACTGCCGGTCGTGTTGTGTTCAAGAGAGAGGTGAGGTGCAGAGCGGCCGCAGCCTCGCTGATCAAACAGAGTGATATTGAATTTCCCGGGATCAAAGAAACGTCGGTGTTGAGGCGTGCATCCGGAGCCCGGACCGCCATGCAGGAATAGCAGCGGAATTCCGTCGGCAGCACCGCATTGCTCCCAATACATTACATGTTCGTCGCCGACGGCGAGATCCCCGGCGCGCCGTGGTTCTGTGATTGGGTATAGATTGCTCATAAACGTCTTGATCCGCGGAGTGAAGGTTTAGCCTAACGCGATGCGGCTACGGACACCAAATTTTGAATTTGGCTAACGAGACGGTGACACATCGATTGGCACGATTAGCGGGATTTGTCCCGCGAGGTGCTCTAAGCTGGAATAACGACCACCAAATTGAGCATCACTTGCGTGGTGACGTGTGCCGCGAAACATAATTGTGGTCTGCCAAAGACAGGTTTCCGTGGGCTCTATGTCCGTGCCCAGCGGCGCTGGAAGCGCGACTAATTCGTGGGTCACGACATCCTGACCATCGGCGACCGGGCTGTAAATGGCATTTAGATTGCGACGATTAAACCCCGCTTGTATTGCTGATTGCGCGGCAGTTGTATCGAGAGGGCAGCGCGCCCGCGCTTCGAGATCTTCCGTCAAATTGATCAGTGTATAGAGGATTTCGGAACCACTCTTCGGCACCGATTCGGGTTGCGACTGTTGGGCGCTGACGTGCGGGATCCATACGGCCAGGCTCGCAGCAAAAATCGCACAGGCCATTGATCGGCCGACAGAGCGCACTTCATTCCACGACATGGTAAACCCCCAACAATCATTTCTGCCATCTGAGTGATGTGAGATTGACTGCGGTGAGACGTTAGTTGGATGCAGAAGGCAGGTCCAGTGAGCCGCCGACATTCTAAGAATTAAAGCGCCAAGATTCGTGCGATTTCCATCTCGAGGATGATTTATCAATTAGGATTTGAAATTGTCGCGGCAGGGTTAGAGGTGAGATTGCGACAGTAATTCCTGCGAAATACCAAGCAAGAATCCGGTCATAACAAAGGGCGGAGCTATGCTGTGGAAGCAGTGGTGCCGCAGGGGAGAATTGAACTCCCGACCTCGTCATTACCAATGACATCGTTTTGATTTCCTGCTGTGTCACCAAGTGCCATATAGCAGCATAATATCAGCGTATTATAATCACCAACATTCCTGTAGATGGCCTGTGTTTCCCTGAGAGTTGTATCCCGCCTGTATCCCGGTATGCTTTATTGCCCGATATCGGCGCATTTACTCGGAGTGCGAAATGGCGAAGGCTAGAATAAACAAGCGCGTGCTGGACGGTTTAAAGGTCGGCGACCAAGTCTGGAGCACCGAAGTGCGTGGCTTTGGAGCGCGACATCGTAAGACTGGCGTCTATTTCCTTCTGAAGCGGATGGTCGCCGGGACGCGGCGAACAATTGCCATTGGCCGGTATGGCGAAAACCCCGACGACATGAGCATAGCCGAAGCGCGTGCCATCGCTGACCGGCTTATAGGCAAGATTGCGCAGGGGATAGACCCCACGGATTCCAAGCGCCTGCTGGAATCGTCATGCACACTTGAAGAACTTTCCAAGTCGTTCATTCTTCGATGCGAACAAAAGCGTCTCAAGGAGCAGACGATAAAGAGTTATGAGCGCGTGCTGGACCTTTATCTTGTCCCTGAACTGGGGCGGGCCAAGGCCCTGTCGGTGACGGCGAGGCAAATATCCAACCTACACACCAAAATATCGAATATGCCCCGTCCCGAAAAGGGCATCAAAAAGGGTGGTCCCTATATCGCCAATAGGATGCTCGCGGTCGTCAGTTCGATGTTTAGCTGGGCAGTTTCATCGGGAACCTTCCCACCCGGCACACGCTCTCCGGCGGAACACGTCGAGCGAAATGCTGAACTGAAGAAGCAGCGCTTTCTTGCCCCGGATGAAATGGTGCGCTTGGGCAAATCATTGGCATTATTGGAAACAACAGGCTGGGATTTGGACGATGACCGCAAAGTCCTCCCTGCGCCGCACCCAGTTGCTGCCATTCGCCTATTGATGCTGACGGGCTGTCGGCTGCGCGAAATTCTTCAACTCAAATGGTCGGAGGTGAATTCCGACATTGGTGCATTGATACTGGATGACAGCAAAACCGGCGCGAAGACTGTACCGTTGTCAGATGACGCATTGCTCATTCTTGAGGACCTGAAAAAGTTCAAATGGAGCAAGTTTGTATTCCCGTCCTCGACAGACGACGAGCGCCCGCGCGTGGATTTGAAGCGGCCTTGGGCGGCAGTAACCGAACACGCTGATTTGGCAGACTTACGTATCCATGACCTGCGTCACACCTTCGCGTCGTTTGGTGTCAGTCAGAACATCAGCTTGCACGCGGTTGGTGGGCTCCTTGGGCATGCTCAGTCGAGCACCACGCACAGATACGCTCATCTGGCATTAGACCCGCAAAGACAGGTGGCGAACACAATTTCTGGACCGATTGCCAGTGCGCTTAAGGTCAACGCGAACGAAGTGGAGCGCTGATAGTTGGTTTATGTGCCGGTTCTTCGGTTCTGACGAGGCGGTTGGTCTGAGGGTTCTAATTTCTGGATGAGAGGCCTGTCATGTTGAGTGAGTGTCAGGAACGCTGAGGGAGGGGAAAATGAATAAAGACGCCGACACAAGTACGGACAGAAATACTCCGGTCCCAAATCAAAATTCGGACTCAGTGTTTGAGTGGCCGGTTATGCCGCCGCATTCAAGTCTCTATCAGGAAATGCCAACAATCGAAAATTACGTTAAACTGCGCAGGTCCAATCCTGAAAATGTCGAGGCGGTCAAAATAACATCAGGGTTGGATTGGTTGTTTTCGAATAGCCAGCATCTTACCGATATGGGGATTGAGCCTGGCACATTTGCGAAGGCGCTCGATGCCAACAAACCAGCTATTTCCGAAGTGAGCCTTCGATTATTGGAACTGCTTGTCGAGCGACAAAAACTAAAATCGGATGGTGTTACGCACGCCGTGGGGCGGGGCGAAGCTGTTTCGGATTCTTTGGTGAATTACATAATTTCTATCATGCTGGACGCACTTGATTGGGCGGGGGGTATGACCCTGCCTCGTGATTTGCTCGTGCTCATTCGATATCAAATCAGCGGGGACAGATCCACGCACGAGAACACCCAAAATCAAAAACATGCACGGCAGCAAGCTATCAGTCTTGCGGTGCAGTTGCGGGAGCAGGGGAAGTCAGGAAGCCTGAGGCAGGTTGCAAAACTTATGCAAGTTAGGCCGTCCACCGTTTCGCGATGGTTTGAAGACCAATCTTTTGAGGATGCCGTGGCGTTTTGGACGCCATTAATGACCGGCCCTGCGGCGGATGACCTCCGTGCGCTGGCCAAGAATGTGCTCTCGAATTAACACCTGAGCGAAAGCGTTTAAGAGTGTTGCGTCCATAAACGCGTGCGCAACACATGCATCGATTGATACCCATTGCCTCGTTCGCCGGGATGTTCCGGCAAATTGATAACGAGGTAGTGATGATACAACCCGAAAACCCTCTGCTGGATGCACCAGCTACATCGCAGTGGCTTGGTCTTTCTATAAGCAAGCTGGCGAAAATGCGTCTGGACGGTACCGGCCCCAAGTACGCGAAACTTGGCGTACGTGTGGTTTATCGCCCTGACGACGTGAACGATTGGCTCGATGCCCACATAAGGCAGAGCACCAGCGATGTTCAGTAAAGTCCAAAATTAAAGAACCCCAGCGCCGTCCGCAAAACAGACGCTGGGGTTTGCAACTTACCCATCAGAAAGGATAAATCTTATGACTATTGTACCGCCTTTATGCCCTATCTGCAACGTGCCTGAGTGTGACTGTGACGCAGAGAACTTTGACTTTCAGTCTTCATGCCAAGCCCGCGCTGCTCGCAAGGTTGCCACTCAGTACGGATTGGAAATGACCCATGCTTGCTTGATTGTTGAGCTTGCTGGCATTGCCACGGGAGGTCGCCATGCGTAAGCGCGCTCTTCCAATCATCGAATTCGTTGTGGCTGCGAACGACAACAACATCCAAACAGCCACAGGACGCGCCGCAGAGACGCTTCTGACGCTCGTCACGCGTGGTGACGCCGGTGTTACGGCCTTCGACTTCAAAGGGGGGCCTGCCTACCGCCTGTCGGCTTACATCGCCGCGTTGCGCGACATCCCCTTGAGCATCATCACAGTACGCGAGGAGCACGATTGCGGCTGGCACGCCCGGTACGTCCTCCACACCACTGTGCGCATCATCAGCGTGAAGGGGGCGGCCAATGACAACTAATTTGCCCGTCCTCATCGACCAGTGGGAACGCTCCAACCGTGAGGTCATCCGCGTTCAATTGACGGAATTCAATGGCAACAAGCTCATTGAAGCGCGCATCTTTCATCAGCAATACGGTGATGAGTTTGTGCGCACCTACAAGGGTCTGTCGTTGGGGCTCAAACACTTCCCCCGCCTGCTGAAAGCGCTGACCGAGGCAGACCTTGTAGCGGCTAAACTCAACTTGAAACGGGACTGATGTATTCACGGCGTGGCCCAGGCCACGCCGTGAATGCCAGATATTATGATGATAAAAGCGACCAAATTTACCGACCGCTCGCACGCGCGAATATACAGCACGTGGATGAGGCTTCCTGCTTGGCGGCGCATGGGCGTCCACGCCCGCGCCTTGCTGGTGGAAAACATGGCCATGTACCGACCGCGCGAACCCAACAGCTTCGAATGGTCTGCACGCAAGGTGGAGTATTTGCTTCGCTGTAGCCGAGGGACTGCCTGCAAGGCTCTTGCTGAGCTTGTGACCTGCGGATGGCTGCGGCAGGAGCGTGCCGGGCGTATCAACGGGCCTAGAGCGACGCGACCTGCCGTATATTCACTGACAATGTTCGGAACAGATTCGGATGACAGGCCCAGCAACGCATTCTTGAAATGGAAGCCGACCATTCCCGAAACGGACTGATGGCGTTTTCCGGTCAGACGGAGCGAGGGAGAACTTTTGACAAATGGCGCGAAAACGTACCACGAACGTCCCAAAGCGAGGCAACGAAGCGCCCAAAATGTTTCCACGGCGGGTGATTTACTTATACCGCCCAAAACTGGTGTTCCACTGCCACGCAAGGCTCGGGCGACATTTGACCCGGTTGTCGAAAATTCTGATGATGCCAGCTATTATATATAATATGCGCGTTCCCGACATCGCCCCGCTACGCCCATCCTAGTATTTGCGGCGCGCGCTCGGACAGGGCGGGGCCTTAGCTAAATTTAATGCCCGAGAATCTCGCGTTCTGCGAAAGACCTTATTGAGCCCAGAGCCTCCGGGCCGCCAATGTGCTCGTATCGAAATCGGCGGCCATCCAGCCCGCTCAGGTCAATTTTGTGGCCCCCGAATGAGTATGAGCGCCGGTAGCGTCCGTTAATTTTCCATCGTGGCTCAGCAATGTCGTGTGCGAATGCGTTTCTAATTTGGTAAATCACTGCAATGCATTGGTCGTTTTCGGACTCTATCGGGTCGGGTCGCTGAATCTTACTTTCCTCGAGTGTTCGGTTCAAAGTTATCGCCGCTGCCCCAAATGCAATAACCAAATTGTTCTCCAGAGCCAGTATAAAGTCGTCTGAGGTTCCAAATATTTCTTCTGGAAGTGCGAAAACCATATTCGCCTCCTCAAACCGAAGCGGGATATCCAGTTTATCCAAGTCAATATTTCCGTCGAGGCCGTAGTGGTAGAGCTTCCAAGCGAAATGCAGGTTTGCGAAGGCAGTGGGTAGGTATCGCATCATCGTGCTCCTCGAAATCGACTTAGATTGCGTCGTTTGGTTTTTGGTCAATCTGGCAAAGCCGATGTCACCAGCTGCAGGCTTCGCGAAGAGGGCCGATGCGGGCCCCCAAGTCTTTGACATGAAACCGCACGGTTCTCGAGTTTTCACCATACGGCGTATAGCGGAGGGTCAAGTGTTCTGGATTGGCCGAGAGCAAGCGGCGAATGAACGGTATGCTCGAACCACCGCGCCAGTAACCGAACGCCTCTCTGTTGGTTGAGATGCCGAGTGTGTCCCGAAAGGCAGAGGCATCGCCGACGCGCCACTCCACAGCGAGTGTATCCGTTCCGAGAAACTCACCTCCGTTCACAACCAAGGCGGTGGTGTCCTCGACACAACGTACCGTGAGCCGCACTTCGATTTCACGTCCGTAGCGTCCAACCACATCAGAAACGGGGTCCACTGACAGGAAGTGGTTGGTAAAATCCGTCATTTGCGATTCACGCTGCGAGTGACGCCACTGACGCCCCAGATTAGGCGTACTTGGCTGACCGCCACTTTGAGAGCCGAAATTCCGAACCCCGGCTCTCTGTTCAGCTCTGACGGCTTCCAATTGCTCGCTTGTCGCCACAACAGTTCCGTCCAGAGCCTCAATTCTTACGATGTGCTCAAGTATGGAGTCTCCACGAAACTCGATAGACGCAATAACCTGAAAATCTGCGTGCCGCCCCCCTTCGGCGAAGTTTCCAACCAGCGGCAAGCATATAACCTCGCCTTGATAATCTGCCAGCACAGTATCGCTGTCGGATGCCCAAGCCTCGCTTCGCGCCAATTCAAAGAACGCACGCGCTTCGCTTATCGCACGTGTGCAGGCGCCGATGCGAGCAAACTGTTCTTGTCGCTCTGGACTGGGAGTGGCGCTTTCGCGATTTGGGGTGGTCATGATGAGCGGCCAGACGGCAAAGCCAACCAATATGGCAGCGGCGGTCAATCCAGCCCCGATAATGTAAATTCGGTCTTGGCGGGTTAATGCTTCGAAATTGGTTTCAATTTCTTCGGGGCGGCTATCTCTTTCATTTTCGGGTGACTGATAGGTGGAAATCACATTTGACCCCGCACGGCTTTCAACCTGCGTCGTTGACCAAATCAGGGCGACCACCCAACCCACGAATGTCCATCCGAAAAACAAATTCACGAAGAATATGGGCATTGTATTGTGATGCCCCCTACTGAGGGCGACCATCCAAGGCAGAAAGTGAAGCACCACAAGCAAGGTTATTAAAAGCATAGAATTGACACCTGTTGTTTCAACCGCCAGACAACTCACCCATAAGTCGTCAAACATTACCACTCCATCTATTGGGGGCAAATAAATACAATACTAGCGCCATTTGTGGACAGTAATCAGAGACGGGAAAATGATTGGTAGGGACTGTCATCAACACCAAAGTTTTGTTAAATTCAGCACTCAAAAACCTGTGGCGTCGACGGATGCCTCGCCGAAGTCCGGATTAGCATTTTGATGACTGCGCTAGATAACCCACGCCACGAGCGTTTCGCCCAAGAATTGGCCACCGGCTTGCCTCAGACCACCGCTTACGTAAGGGCTGGTTACAGACCTGACCGTCGCCACGCATCACGTCTGGCGTCAAATGGCGACATTCAGGCGCGTGTAGAGGGATTTCAAGAGGAAGCGGCCCTGCAAACGGGCGTGACCATCGAAACAGTGAACGAGAAGCTGGAGACCGCCTTCCTCGCGGCACAGGCGATGGGCAATGCATCCGCAATGACCGCCGCAGCGATGGCGCAGGCGAAATTGCATGGCCTTATCGGTCGCGGGCGCAAGCTGAGCACCGCCAGTGGCGAAACACCGGACTTTACGGTTGACTTCCTCGACACGGACGAACACGCCCGATAGCGGGCGAAACAAGGTGCCAGGGTATGTTGTCTGGTCGTAGCGCTTGTCGCCTAGTAAAAAACCGAAAGACCGGCGCACATCATTCAATTAGATTGCTGCCCAGTTCCTAGGGGTGATTATGAATAAACGTAATGGCTATGTTCTAAAAATACTGGCCGCCACTGTGTTGCTGTTGGTAACCAATTTTGCATCCGCTCAGAGCGACTTGGAAAGTCGTTCGAGTCTGATTGAGGAAGAGGACCTTAGCGCCACCCGCGCCGCCGCGGAACAGGGCTTTGCGTTCTCGCAGTACATTCTCGGTGCCCTCTACAACGATGGTGTAGGGGTCCCCCAAAATCGCACCGAGGCCGCGCGCTGGTTCCGACTGGCTGCCGAGCAGGGCATGGCCGAAGCGCAAACCGGTCTCGGTGTCCTCTACAACGATGGTGTAGGGGGCCCCCAAAATCGCACCGAAGCCGTACGTTGGTTCCGATTGGCAGCCGAGCAAGGGTTTGCTGTAGCCGAATACAATCTCGGTACTCAGTATCAGAACGGGCAAGGTGTTTCGCAAGACTATGCCGAGGCAGCACGCTGGTTCCGATTGGCAGCCGAACAAGGACTCGCTGAGGCGCAGAACAGTCTCGGCATTCGGTATCAGAACGGGCAAGGTGTTTCGCAAGACTATGCCGAGGCAGCACGCTGGTTTCGATTAGCTGCCGAACAAGGACTTGCTCAGGCGCAGTATAACCTTGGTGTCCGCTATCGCCTCGGTCAAGGCGTCCTGCAAAGTCACACGGAGGCGGCTCACTGGAACCGTTTGGCCGCAGAGCAGGGGCTGGCCACTGCGCAGTATAACATTGGCGTGATTTATCACGACAGCGAAGACGTCCCGCAAGACTATGCCGAGGCAGCACGTTGGTTCCGATTGGCTGCCGAACAAGGACTTGCTGAGGCGCAGTATTCGCTTGGTGCCCAGTATGACTTCGGTCAAGGCGTCCTGCAGAATCACACGGAGGCGGCTCACTGGTACCGTTTGGCCGCGGAGCAGGGGTTGGCAGCTGCGCAGTATAACCTCGGCGTGATGAATCGCGACGGTCAGGGCGTCCTGCAAGATTACGCCGAGGCCGCTCGCTGGTACCGTTTGGCCGCCGAACAAGGGCGTGCTGACGCGCAATACAGTCTCGGCGTCCTGTACGCCCGCGGTCACGGGCTTTTGCAGAATTATGAATTGGCACATATGTGGTTCAATATAGCTGCCTTAAACGGCGGAAACTCTGACGGGCGGAGCATCGTTGCCGAGGGCATGACATCCGAACAAATAGGGCGCGCTCAAGAAATGGCGAGGGTTTGCCTTGCGTCAGGATATGTTGATTGCGGCTAATTCGGGTTCGACCGCTCTCCATTCACGCATACGGCTTGAAATAAGACGATTAGGTGGCTCAGCCATACCCGCATGGCATGTTTTCGTGCCGAGCTGTATCCCATGTGTATCCCGCGCCAATTTTATCAAATGACCAACAGCGTCGATATTGTTGTGTGGCAATGGTGCCGCAGGGGAGAATTGAACTCCCGACCTCGTCATTACCAATGACGCGCTCTACCCCTGAGCTACTGCGGCGCCGGTTCGCGATTGCGCGAAACAGAAGCGGGCGTATAACGCACACATACGGCTACGCCAAGACCGGTTGACGTCTGGCGCTGCAATCGACATGAGCAGTGATATGAGCAAGACACCATCTACACCGCCAACCAATGGCAAGACAGACGTGGCAGCTGACGGCAAGGTGAGCGAGGCCGCTCGTGCGGCAAAGCTTCGCGAAGAGCGATTGAACAAGGCATTGCGGGCAAATCTACGCCGTCGCAAGGCCCCTAGAGGCACAGCGGAATCGGTCCCGGACGCAACTGAGGTGGGCGAGGAAAGTCCCAAAGTGGCAAGTGCAGAGAGTACTGCGTCTCCTGCCTCGGAAAAACCGCAGGATCGGTCATAATCATGCCGGTATCCGAGGTCTGTAATTGCGGACGCAAACGGGTTTTCAATTTCAGGAGTTCACATGGACCGGATCGTCATCCAGGGCGGCGCGCGCCTTAACGGTACAATTGGTATTAGTGGCGCAAAAAATTCAGCACTCAAACTCATGGCGGCGGCTTTGCTGACGGATGAGACGGTCGTGCTGGAAAATATGCCGCGGTTGGCCGATTCCCGCTACATGGCGCAATTGATGGCGCGTTTGGGCGTTCAGATTGAAGAAGGGCCAGGCTCGAGAATGACGCTGGATGCCGGCACGATAACCGGTGTGTTTGCATCCTATGATTTGGTTCGGAAGATGCGGGCGACGTTTAATGTGTTGGGACCATTGCTAGCGCGAGAGGGCAGGGCCAAAGTTTCGCTGCCCGGCGGATGCGCGATCGGCGCGCGACCGGTGGATTTACACCTAAAGGCGCTTGAGGCGCTGGGGGCCCAGATTGAGCTGTCTGAAGGCTACGTAATCGCTGAGGCCCCCAAGGGGGGGCTGGTCGGCGGTGAGATTGATTTGCCGTTCGCGTCCGTCGGTGCGACGGAGCATGCAATGCTTGCGGCGTCTCTGGCGCGTGGCGAGACCGTAATCGAGAATGCCGCCCGTGAGCCGGAGCTGGCCGACCTCGGCGAAATGCTGACGTCCATGGGTGCGTTGGTAGAGGGGGCAGGGACAAGTACAGTCAAAATTCAGGGCCAGAAAAGCCTGTCAGGCGTCACCCATAGTGTCGTGCCAGACCGAATCGAAACGGCGACCTATGCGATCGCCGTCGCTGCGGCGGGCGGAGATGTGACGCTGACGGGTATTCGTCCGGATCACAATAAATCTTTGTGGCATGCCTTGAGCGAAGCGGGTGTCAGTGTTGAGACAGGGACAGACACTGTGCGTATCATGCGCAAAGCGGACAAGCTGAAAGCCGTCGATATCGAGACCCAACCCTTCCCGGGTTTTCCGACAGATGCGCAGGCCCAGTTTATGGCGCTTATGGCACTCGCGGACGGCGCTTCGGTGATCCGTGAAACAATCTTCGAGAACCGCTTCATGCATGCACCAGAATTGGCGCGGCTCGGTGCTGATATCAGTGTGCACGGGAATGAGGCGATTGTTCGTGGCGTTGATGCGCTGCGCGGTGCGCCGGTGATGGCGACGGACCTGCGCGCATCTGTCAGCCTTGTTATTGCCGGGCTTGCCGCGGAGGGCGAAACCGTGGTCAATCGTGTCTATCACCTTGATCGAGGATTCGAGCGACTCGAGGCCAAATTGGCTGGATGTGGCGCGCAGATCGAACGACGCTCTGACTAACGGAGAGATTGATTGGCCCGCGCGTTTACACCCCTAAGACTGAGCGCCCTCGAAACCGAGGACATCAATCCAGTATCAGCGGCGTTACAGGATGCTGTCGCGCAATTGGGTGATTTTGACTATTTGGCCCGGGCGCGTGTGTTTACCATCGGATTTAACCGTTATTGCTGGGAAGCCGAGCAGAAGAAGCGGCGCGTGCGGTGCGGACTGCAAATAGCCAGCGTATTGGACGTTCGGTCTCGCAACATCCGCCGTGGTGCGGACGAGGCTGTGGTCAATCTACTTTCTATTGGCTTTGAAGCGGGGGACGCACCGTCCGGCGAGCTCGTTTTGCTGTTTTCCGGGGATGGTGAACTTCGACTACAGGTCGAATGCCTTGACCTTGTGCTTGCGGATGTCAGTGATCCTTGGTCGGCAGTGAGCCGTCCCTCCCACGAACGCGAAGAGAGCGGATCATGAGCGAAGGTCGGACGGATCGTATTATCAATATCGATCTCGAGGCTCCAAGCATGGGCCCCGGTGATGTGAATGCGGAGCATGAGCGTCGGGTCGCTGTGGCTGATCTTTTGGAAAGCAACAGCTTTCGTCCCAATGGGGAGGCGGTGGGTCCGTTTGATTTACGCCTGGCGATCGAGGGCGATCGGTTGATTTTCGATGTCCGTCTTGAAGACAAATCTCCCGTTCATGGATTCGTTTTCGCGCTGGGGCCTTTGCGCCGCATCATCAAAGACTATTTTTTGATCTGCGAGAGCTATTATGAGGCCGTTCGCGATGCGCCGCTGGCCCAGATTGAGGCCATCGATATGGGGCGTCGTGGCGTGCACAATGAGGGATCGACCCTGCTTAAAGAAAGATTGGTGGGCAAGATAGAGGTCGATTTCGATACGTCCCGGCGGTTGTTTACGCTGATTTGTTCCTTGCACAGGCGCACGCCGACATGAGCGTGTCTTCCACGGCAAGTGGCCTGCCATCCGTATTGTTTGTTTGTGGTCGCAATGCGATCCGGTCGCCGATGGGCGAGGCGCTTTGGCGCAAGCAATTTGGCCGGAAAGCAGATGCGCGATCGTGCGGTGTTATACCCGCAGCCTTTGCGGATGGGTTTATGCTGGCTGTCATGCTGGAAGAGGGTATCGATCTGTCGGACACATCTCCAATCGCACTTCGCGGTATCGCCGACCCGTCACCAGATCTTGTGATATCTGTGTCGCGCGCCGCTGACCGCATGGCACAAGAGTATTGTGAAGAAACCGGCGCGGCGTTTCTCGCTTGGCCAATCGATGATCCGAGCGAGACCAGCGGGGGCCGTGAAATGCGGCTGGCAGCCTATCGAAAGACCCGGGAGAGCATAGCTGAACGCATTGCTCAATGGGCCACAGCGCGAAAAAGCGCTTGAACCCTCGACTTATCCCACACTAAGGGACTATATAGCGCGCGCTGGGCGCGCCAATTCGGCTTGATTCGGCTCAAACACTCACAATCCGCGACGAGGAGCCGCATGGCGAAGGAAGAGTTATTGGAGTTTCAGGGGGAAGTGACAGAACTTCTGCCAAACGCCACATTCCGCGTAAAACTGGAAAACGACCACGAGATCATTGCTCACACTGCTGGCAAGATGCGCAAAAACCGTATCCGTGTCCTGGCGGGCGATAAGGTTCTCGTTGAGATGACGCCCTATGACCTGACTAAAGGGCGGATCACCTATCGTTTCAAATAGCGTGATGGTACCGGGGCTCACCCTTGCCAGCGCATCGCCGCGGCGGCTCGAACTGCTCAGCGCAGTGGGCCTAAAGCCGGACGCGATCCAGCCTACCGATATCGATGAGAGCGAAATTGACGGCGAGCTTCCGGGCCCGCTGGCGCTTCGGCTTGCTTGCGAAAAACTGGCGGCGTGCCAGGCGGAAGACACATATGTCCTCGCCGCCGATACGGTGGTAGGGGTTGGGCGACGCATTCTGCCCAAGACGGAAACCATCGAGCAGGTCGAAATGTGCCTGGACTTGCTGTCCGGGCGTAGTCACCGCGTTTTTACCGGCATCGCTGCACGTGCCCCTGATGGGCAGTTCGCATCGCGCGTCGTAGAAACCCGGGTTAAATTTAAACGTCTCACCCGCGAAGAGCGTGCGTCCTACATTGCCTGTGGCGAATGGCGCGGCAAGGCGGGCGGATATGGCATTCAGGGGCAGGCGGCCTGCTATATCGTGTCGCTGATTGGCTCCTATACCGGCGTTGTGGGCCTGCCGCTCTATGAGACGGTCAATTTGCTGGGTGGGCTGGGCTATCCCGTGACACAGACCCAAATGGCAGGAGTGCCCGCATGAGCCGCGTGATCCTGATTGAAGAAAATATCGGCGAGACCCGTGCGGCTGTTGTCGAAAATGGCCGTATTGTCGAATTGCATCTGGATCGCTGGTCGGAGCAGGGCCAGCGCGCCATCGAGGGTGAGGTCTACCGCGGTCGCGTGCGTCGGGTAGAGACAGCGCTGAACGCCGCCTTTATCGATATTGGCATTGGCGAAGACGGGTTTTTGCCATTCGGCAAGGCGGGGCGTCCGAAGGGCTTTCATGAGGGCGCCGCCATCGGCGTCCGGGTGACGCGCGAAGCCCATGCGGAAAAAGGCCCGAATTTGTCGCTGACCGAGGTCGAGCCGGGTGATGCGCCGGAGGCTCTCTCTGACACGCCAATCCTTGCCCAGCGTCTCGTCGCCGGTTTCGGTGACGCCGAGGCGGGCTGGGCCGATGAAAGCTCTCATGATCTGGAGGCGGCCTTCGATGAGGCGCTGGACCCCAAGGCGATGATACCCGGCGGTGGCAGCCTCTATATCGAGCAGACCCGTGCCATGACGACAATTGATGTTGATGCTGACGGTCGCAAAGGCCAGGGCAATGCCCAGAAAATGGCGGCGGCGCTAAACTTGTCGGCTGCCAAGGAGGCATCACGCCAAATCCGCATGCGTGGTCTCGGCGGAATCGTGGCGGTTGATTTTGTACATATGCGTGCACAGCCAGACCGTCGTGCGACTGAGAAGGCGCTGCGTCAGGGCTTTCATCACGATCGCGCGCGGATAGATGTCGCGCCGATCTCGCAGTTTGGTGTCGCGGAACTGGCGCGTCAGCGTCGAACGCGATCTTTGGGCGAACAGATGCTCGATGCTGATGGTCGCTGGACCGTTGAGACGGGGGCTCTGGCAGCTTTGCGCCGCCTGGAACGCGAGGCACGCGCTGTCGGTGGAAAACGCCTGACACTGCTGGTAGCGCCGGGCGTAGCGGCATGGCTGGAAGACGATCCGATTGAATGGCAATCTGCCATGACAGATCGGATCGGCCCACGTTTCGCTATTGAAGCTCGTGATGGCTGGCCGGTCGACAAGATTGATGTACGCGCCAAATAGCCTCATTCAGGCCAAGAAGGGGAGATGCAAATGAACAAGACAAGTAAAGAGCCAAGCTGCGCCATGTGTGAGCGCCCCGTCGAGGTGGACTATAAGCCCTTCTGCTCGAAACGCTGTGCCGACCAGGATCTGGGCAAATGGTTCAATGGTTCCTATGCGATCGCCGGCGAGCCGGCGGATCAAGCGGAATCCAACCCCTATAGTGATAAGAACGCTGAATAATTGCGTTAGCTGTAATTGGTGCAACTGAACCGCGTCGAGGCGTGGACAGTGCGCATCGCGCGCCGTATAAATCGCGCTCCTGATCGCACTTGCTGCAGATCAGACCCGGTGCCCGGGTAGCTCAGTTGGTAGAGCAGCGGATTGAAAATCCGCGTGTCGGTGGTTCGAATCCGCCCCCGGGCACCACTTAAAAATTAAACCAAACAATATCAAAGTGTTGGCGC
This sequence comes from Maricaulis sp., assembly GCA_029251785.1. Classification (GTDB taxonomy): domain Bacteria; phylum Pseudomonadota; class Alphaproteobacteria; order Caulobacterales; family Maricaulaceae; genus Maricaulis. The sequence continues at coordinate 50,371 of JAQXCQ010000059.1, forward strand.
CTACCTTAGTCCCACTTTTATCTTTGGGATGAATAGTGGGACTATTTGTTCCCGTTCTATCTCGATTTGAAGAGATTTCATCGCACCCCGTGCCAAGGTCTTTTGTCGCGCTCCTTTGGAGTATCGTTCCACTTCTTTTAGTGTTGAGTGACCGAGTACCGAACCAATCTGGTGTGGCGTCAATTCAAGTTCGGCTAGAATGCCAGCCAGCCCTTTTCGGATGCCATGAGCGGTCTTCCGGCGAATTCCTGCTTCAACGCACCATTTCGAAAACCGTTGTGAAAGCGATTTGTCCGATTGAAAGGGCTTATCTCGTTCCGAAATGATGTAGGCTAGATGGGAGCTAGTCACACTTGCTAAGACCCGTGCCAGCGGCTCAATAATCGGTAAAGTCAATGTGACCGGTTTTCGATGCCTGTTTTTGGCCTGAGTGAATTTAAATTCATCGTTATGGCGATGCTGCGGGCCAAGCACCCGCACATCTGAAACCCGTTGGCCAGTAAATAGGAACATACAAAGTGCGACGTAGGCCATGGTTCCGGGAGGATGTTTGCCGATGAATTGCTTTACATCTGCTAATGTCCACGGGACGTGCCCATTACCGACTTTAGGCCGGCATTTGATCCCGACGGTAGGATTAATATCGATTAGCTGATCATCAAAAGCAGTGTTGAAGATTTGACGTAGAACCTTAAGTTTAGAATTGCCCGCTTCTGGTCCGTCAGGGGCGTCACGCCATTTCCGGATGTTTCGCGCTGTAACCCTGTTCGCATGTACTTCACCGATTGATTTATCAGTCTTCTCAAGGTGGCAATCCCGAACCTTGCGAGTTGAAGGGGCCAAGTCACGATATGCTCGGGATTGACGATAATTTTGGATCAGTGCGGAAACAGTCCCGGGTTTTATTTTCTTGCTCTTGCACGTCGGTGCCGATGCGCCAGATTTGGCTTCATGGTACTCGCTTAAGAAGGCATCTGAATCGGGTATCGCCCGCAGACGAACTTTTTTCTGACCCGGTGCCCGATAGTACCAGCGTGTGTTCCCACGACAGTCCTTGTCTGAGACGACATATTTTAGGGTAAACTTCGACATGCGCTGATCTATATCTCTTCAATGTTATCTGGGTCTGGCCCTATCGCGGGGACTTCTTCCGATAACTCATCAAAAGCTTGGTCCAATTTTCTGATATCCCAAACTTTTCTGGCTCCGATACTGATCGGACCCGGCATTTGCCCTTTCGACACAAGCTTATCAAACGTTGTGGGCGATACGCATATGTATTTGGCCGCGTCGCCTCTGGACATGCCTCGGCGCGGTGTCAGGCAAATTGGGGTTGAGGCATTCATGCAGCGCCTCTGGCTCTGAAAGAGCAAAAAGCATTTCGACAACACAGTTTCGAACCGCAGCCTTTATTGCACAAAGACGATTCATATTTTTTTTGTCGATACGGCATTTGTATTCACACTGACCAAGCATTGTCCAGAAAGCCGAATTGCCTTCCGTCTGTTTATCATGTGACATTTGCGGCAAAATATAACGCCGGGTCGAAAATGAATTTCGAATATCAAAAAAGGTCATCTATATCAAAGGAGTATTGGTCTTCGTACGTCATTCCGCCCGTGTGAGCCCCGGGGCACCTCTATAAGAGCTTCAACTCTTCATCATTATTTTGATCATGAGTTCGTAATGCTGACCCTTTGACTAAATACTAGGCCACACGGTCTGGGTCGATCCTGAATTCGTTTGATGGTGAATGATGGAGAATGATCATGAAGGGCAATAGTGAAATAGCGTCATCGGAAGCGTTAAGTTCCTAAAACATCAATGTAAATTAGAACGGAAACGGGTATCAGCCGGTCCCCGTGTGTTACGGGTTGCGGATGTTCGACACGCTGCAGGAACCGGCGTTTCTTTCACCAGTTTTCTTTAAAGGGTGTGATGGTGTTGGAAAGACGTTCACAGCAATGCCTTTGCCCTCGCAGGGCATCATGGTCAGGGTTCCACTAGTGTCCGCCGGTTAATCAGAAGATTCCACCAGCTTCAATACTCGTCATCTACCGCTGGCCCGAGTGCATTCGCAGTTTATTGCTGATGTGGTTGGGGAATTTGTTTGCGGGAAGAGGAAGTATCGTGCCGATAGGGCTTCTTTGACATACGCAATGATTCCGGAGCGGATCAAAAAAACCGACAGGCGAAACACCAGCATTGGAATGGCCGCTCCACTACCACGGTGTTTTTGCGATGAATCTAGATGGTGTTGATCTTATAGACGAGCAATCGCTTCAAAGCCGTGTTCAAGCCCGATCACGAAACAGCTTGCTTCCAGCGAGAAACGGTACGGCAAACCAACTTACATCCAATAAGCAACATTACATGCGTGTAATGATGCGTTGTTTACCTGTAACGAACTGAGCCAAATCACCAGTCCCGTCATAAACGCGAACGCCATCCGTGATTGTGCTGTATTTCTTATACGAATAATTGTCAGCGTAGACAGGCGATGAGTGTCCCGGCGCGTTCCCGGAAGCTTGGTGCTGTCAAGGCAATCGCATGAAGAGGAGCAACGGAATGTCCTATGATCGTTAAATACAATCATTAGAGGAGACAGAAAATGTCTAAGAATACGCCCACCAAACGATTACAGCCAAAAAAACGTATACCGGAATGGGATACCTCTGAAAACGCGGAGTTTAAGAACCACCTGATCAACAGGTTCGACTTCTTCATCCAAGATAAAACCGAATACAGGGGGTTCACATTGTCAATTACCTTCGACTTGGTAGCCAAGTTCAAGAAGACAGACTTCGAGCGCCTCTATAAAAAGCATATCAAGAAAGCCCCTCGATATTGCTGGAACGTGATCAATCGGCGAGCAGTGGGGCGAGGCAAACTTAGGCGGCTACTTGAGCAGCATGATGCGCAGGATATTGCGCCGGTCCCGGGGCTGATGACGATTGAACGGCAAACCAAAGAACGTGATTATGCCGGTGCGCATGTTCATGGTGTTTTCTTTCTAACGTCAAACCAGTGGGACAAGCTCGATTTTATCGAGGCTGGGCTCAATAAGCATTTCAAGAAGATATGGCCCGATGCTGATGTCAAAATCAAAGACGTTATTGATCGGGATGCTGTATCATATTGCCTCAAAGACGAAGGCCGCGCCAAAGACGGTAAAGGGTCTTGGCTCGATCACGTTGATTACAGAATTCCATCCGATGCCATGTTGGCCGGGATAGACTACTAGGGAGTCTTGGGCCGACGCACTCATCCACTCACTCGCCGACCGGGGCGTATCCGTATCGTTTATATCTATCTTAAAATTTGTTTTTTAAAACAATGGCATACACAGTTTGCTTTGGTGTGGACGCACATCACCGAATTGGGGGGAACCGGAATGGCCCCCTTTAGCACAGTACCGAAATGGCTGGTGCCTTCGGATGCAGACCAGTGTTTGTCAGTTTTCGCAGAGTATTTGGCCCGATTTGAAAACGTGGCTAGGTGCGTCAG
>JAQXCQ010000092.1 GCA_029251785.1 Maricaulis sp.
TGTAACCGCCGATGTAAAATCCCTTTCAGGCAGCGTTGCTGGTTATGTCGAAGAGACAGCAGAGCTTATCGAGGGAAACGCCCTGCGCATCGCGGGGCGCTTAACGAAAACGCCATAGGATGGGCCAAAACAGACGGTACGAGTCTGGAAATACGCACATCCATCAACTTATTGGGGAGATGGCGCAGGAAGATGGTTTGCGTGATTGATCAGGTAAAAACCGATCAACGCTTCGCTCAATCAAGCCGCCTCCAAAGCTGGCTTTATCAACCGAGCAAGCTTGGACAATCCCTTAGGCGTCACCCTCACCTGTTCTCGGATGCGCTCGTCTCCACTGGCGAGAAGCACGGTCTCAACCTTGTGCTCTAACAAGCCTTGGGTGGTCTTGGTTTGATAGCCAAGCCAGTGACCGCAGCCTGGTCGTTTGTATATCCAGCTGTGAGCGCTGAGATAGGCGAATAGGTCTTTTGGTCGCATCTGGAGCGACTTGGCCGCATCGGTGATGCAAAGCGAGCCGTCCGCGTTTGCGATACGCTCATAAGCCTCCACCTGAGGCGTCATCGCTTCCACTTTGTCTTCGAGCTCCTTGTTCACCTCGATGAGCTGGATGGCGATGCTGGTCAGTTGTGAGGGGTCACGAACATCTATCCTTGCCCCCTCACCTGACTTCACGCGTTTCTCGCATTCGATGAAATACTGACGCGCCTCTTTCCCCTTCGCATTGCGCTCGACCATTGAAAGCTCTTTAGCCATGTCGAGAGTGATGGCGTATTCCTTGGCTGGGCGGCCTCCGTTTGGGGTTTCGCTCAAAAATGAGCAAAAGTCCTGACCGTCTTTGAACTCGTATTCTGTGATCCTGCGAGCGATCCAGTCTTTAAATGCTGTACCAATCTCAAGGAACGCATGAAGCTCTCTCGCATTCACGCAATTCGTATTCTCACCGCCAATCTGAGCGGTCGTCAAAGTAATCAATTCCATGACAATCTCCGTCTGCCGGATGCTAGGTTGAGGCGTGCGCTAGTCGGTCGCGTTGTGCGCAACGCTCTCAACTCAGTCATCGGGTTTTGAATTAGTGCTCGTGGCTCAAGATGCGCTGGCAGCCGTCGCTGGTATGAAGCGATAGCGCAGCGCTGATCTTGGCGTCATCACTGGGCAAGGTTTGACGAAAATCGCTGACCACCAGTGACCAGTCCTCGCCATTTGCCATATCAGCGATGGTTTGAACCAAAGCGGCGTATTGGCGGTGGAAGCGATCATGGATCGTCTCTGTGGCCATTGCCGAACTTGGTAGAGCTACACTCGCCGCGACCACGCCAACAGCGCCAAACATCGTTCGGCGTGTGAGCGTTCTCTGTGCGCCGCTCATAGCGATGCACCAGCGTTAAAATTCAATTGGTGGAAATCAATGTGAAGGTGGGTTTCACGCAGCACGTGAATCCGGGTATCTGAGTACCTAGCCATTGCGAGTTCCTATTGTTCGCTTTCGGTTAGAGCCGGGGGAGAAGTTGCTGCTTCCCCTCGGCTCGAATTAGATGTATTACATTTAATTCGATTATAGGCAATACATAAAATCATGACGAAACGCGGACGACCTTCAGGACGCAATCAAGATAAAGCGATAAATTTACGCGCTTCCGCGGAACTGATTGCCCGGATTGATGCCTGGGCAGGCTCTCAGGAAGATCGGCCTTCCAGAGCAGAAGCTATTCGCCGTCTTTTAGAGCGAGCGCTCAGCCAAAACTGATGTTGCCGTCGCAATCCTAAAAGGTGGTGTCGATACCGCGTTCGTGAAGCAGGTCCTCGACGTTTCGGAGCGAAAGCGGGAAGCTGACATACATCATCACAGCAAGGCGGATGATTTCAGGTGACGTTTTGAATACCGGAACGGGTTTTCCATCCGTACGGGCCACGAGCCCATAACATCACGTTCAAGCACACGGTCTTCTGGCATGACCGTTTTTAAGGTGGGATATTGGGCCGAAGCCGGTCTAACAAAACCAGATCGATTTGTTCGCAACGCCGATACTGCGTTCGCGAAGCAGACCATCGACTATCCGTAGGATTAGCGACAAACCGAATATACAATCAAATTAATGGTCGATTTTGTTGTCGTCTCTTGACAAGTCGTTAGCTGAACTTGTCTTTCTAAATCCCCACCAAAAGACTGGGGTTAAGAACAGACCCATGAATACGCTGTACAATACCCAGGTAAGAAACGCATCCCATAGAGGGACTTCGTATTTTATCATACTATATATAATCGTCAGCGACGTTACGATTGGAATCCCAATGCACATCGTACGCACATGATCCCAAAACCGTCTGCGGTTCCATATTGCCATTGAAGGCTCCTCTTACCGTCTAAAACCCAGTCCGCAGCCGCAGCAACGATTTTGTTGTATCTGACAAAATCACGGTCAAACCAGCTTCAGTCAAGTCACTCCGGAACACCACCGCACCCCTCTGGAGCGCTCTCGCAGCCCCGCGTAATATCTACCTGAAGCGGCGGATGAGTGTAGTCCACAAAATCTGGATCGTTGCTTTGCGTTGTAGCCCCTTGCGTTGTAGCCCCTTGCGTCAGTGACGCCGCCATGGCGCCCAAAAATTCTGCTGTCACCGACGCACCTCGAGTGAGCACCCCGGGAGTGCCCAATAATTCATTGCCTGCATTACGAAATATCTGCCCCATTCCTTCGCCAGCCATACCACCAACTGTTCCGGAGAGAGCACCTGTGATCATTGCCTCATTGACACCATCACCAAGACGAGCATTCGGATCGGAGCTATTGTGCCAAACTTGACCGAATCCTGAAACCATTCCATTGACCCACGCACCGAGTGCCGATTGCCCGGCAATCAACCATTTCCCTCGCAAGTTAAATCCAGAGGCTCGGAGAGTGGCCGCGGCGACATTCCCTCCTACGAATGCGCCCCCAGCGACACCTCCGATTACGGTTGAGCGTAATAGCCTCCCGCCGTCGAACCCTTCGCCGCTCTGGTGTTGAGACCAAGCCTCAAATGCAAACGAACTAAGCGCACCTATACCGATTCCGAGGCAGTACGGAGCCAAGTGGGCAACGCATTCTCCGGTAGGGTCCGTACCATTAAGCGGATTATTCCCAACGTAGCTATAGAGGTTCCACTGATCCTCATAACCAATAGGATCAACCTGGAGGAAGCGACCTAGATCAGCGTCGTAATACCGAGCCCGGTAGTAATAGAGCCCGGTCTCAGGGTCATACTTACGACCGGTGTAGCGGAACGGATTGCCCGACGCGTCTCCAACCATCTCCACACCAAACGGCGTGTAGAAGAATTGCTGGACGATATCGCCAGTATTGTCTGTGACGGCGAGGACATTTCCGAGGCGATCAGCGAAGTAATATTGGGTGTCAGTGCCAGGATCATTGGCGGCACATACTGAATTCGGATCGGTTTCATCGCACTCAATCATCGCGATGCGTTGATCAACACCAGGGCCTGGAATGTAACGACGAAGAAGGTCGCCATCGTTATCGTATTCCGCGATCTCCATACCACCTGCGTGGATGAAGCTGGTGACTGTGCCATCGACGTTTTTGCGTACGCGACGTGCGCCGGGTCCGTAAGAATACTCAACGGTCCCGCCACTCAGCGTGGAAGCTTCAAGAAGTTGGTTCTCGGCTGAGTAGATGTAGTTTCGTGACCCATAGCCGGTCAGATTGCCGTTATCGTCATACGTCGGAGCTGTTCCCGACACATCTGAGTATTGATCAAGGTTGTTGGCCGCGTAGGTGTCGCTGACGAGCGTTACGTTGCTCGTGGCAGGTGACCACTCCCAAGACGCCTGATTGACGTCCTGAGACGTTAC
>JAQXCQ010000104.1 GCA_029251785.1 Maricaulis sp.
TCCCAGTCAAACAAATTCATCCCGTCAAAGTCTTCAAGCGCTTCAAGCGCACCCGGCATCGAATTCGCCATCGGATGGATGAAAAATACCTGCGCCCACTCATGAGCGAAGACGACAAGACTGCCCAGAAACAGCACTCCCACGGCGAAGGAGCCATACCAGCCCACATGCGTGCGTTGTCGGCCATAGATACCAATCGCGGCGATCACGTGAAGCGCTGTCAGCGCAATCGCGAGGCTGAGCCGGAGCAGGAAAATGTCCGAGCTGGCAAGCTCGGTAAAGGTGAGGTCCATCGGCATCATCGGTGTCAGGATGCCGTTGACGAGATATCCCAACAGGCCGGAAAGCACGAGTGCTCTGCCCATCCAGGGTTGGTGTTGTTGGTGAGTCATTGCATTCACTCCTTGGGCCATGTCGCATATGGCCCGTCGATAATTGTCCCAGCGATTGACGAAATGTAATCGCCGGATTACATATAGGTCAACGCATGATTACTTTTGCCGTGAGTCAAGATGACGAAAACCAGTAAGGAAGCCCTCAGCGAGATCGCCCTGGACCTGTTCGCACGGAAGGGATTTCGCGAAACCAGTATCGGTGACATCGAGGATGCCGCTGGACTAAAGCGGCGCGCGGGCGGCTTCTACCGGCATTTCAAATCCAAGGACGCCGTGCTGTTTGAGGGGTTGGAGGCCATGGCGGCCGAGATGGTGGCAGAGGTTCGGCTAGAAGATGTCTTGCAGCGCCCGGATGTGCGCGCCGAGTTGATCTTCATCGCAACATCCCTGCTGGACCATGCCGCCCAGTTTCGAGTGCTGCGACTGCTCCTGCTGCGCGAGGCCCACAAAGTGCCCGAACTGGAAGATGTGATGCAATCGGCCAATTTGAAACTGGCACGCCAGGACATCGTACCCTGGACAGAACACGCCCTGAAGCGTGCCGGAAAAGATGAGGATGCCACCAGTTTTTCGCTGCTGGTCTTTGGCCCGGTCCTGACCTATCTCATCTCGCTTGACCGCGACCGACCAGCCTTCGGTTTGGATCAGGATGTGATGTTGGAGAGTTGGGCGAGCTATTGGGCAGGCCAGCTTCAGCCCGTGTCAGAGATCTGAACCAACATGGCAGGCATTGCCCGTCCTTGCGCATGCTGACACAGTCCCTCCAACCATTCCGTTGGTATCGAGGAAACCCATGAAAATCACAGGATTGCGGGTCTATCAGGTGGACTTGCCGCTGCGCGAGGGCCGCTATAGCTGGTCCAATGGCAACTTTGTCGAAGTCTTCGACTCAACCGTGCTGGCGCTCGATACCGATGCAGGCATTACCGGCTATGCCGAATGCTGCCCGCTGGGTTCGGCCTATCTGCCCTCCTATGCCAAGGGCGTGCGCGCCGGGCTGGAGGAATTGGGCCGGCATGTGATCGGGCTGGACCCGCGTGATCTCAATGTGGTCAATGCGGCGATGGATCTGGGCCTGCGCGGTCACCCCTATGCCAAGGCCCCGATCGACATTGCCTGCTGGGATATTCTCGGCAAGGCGACCGGCTTGCCGGTCTACACGCTTCTGGGCGGCAAACAGCAGGACAAGGTGGCCTTATATCGTGCCATCTCCCAGCAAGCGCCGGAAGAAATGGCCCGCAAGATCGCCGGCTATCGCGATGAGGGCTACACCAAATTCCAGCTCAAGGTTGGCGGCGACGCCAATGAAGACATCGCTCGCATCCACGCCACCCGCACCACGCTCGACAATGGCGAAATCCTAGTCGCCGACGCCAACACAGGCTGGAACCGCCACGACGCCGTCCGCGTCGTCGCCGCTGTCTCCGATCTCGATGTCTATATCGAACAGCCCTGCATGACCTACGAGGAATGCCGCTCCATCCGCCAACGCACGCAGCGCCCCTTCATCCTCGATGAAAGCATCAATGATGAAGCCACACTGCGCCGCGGCCTGGCGGACGACGCCATGGACGTCATCAATCTCAAAGTCTCCAAAGTCGGTGGCCTCACTCGCGCCCGTCTGATGCGCGATCTCTGCGTCTCAGCCGGCCTGGCGATGACCATCGAAGACACCTGGGGTGGCGACATCGTCACCGCCACGATTGCCCATCTGGCGCTCTCAACGCCGGAGAATTTCTCGTTCTCAGCGACGGATTTCAACAGCTATGGCACGAAGGACATCGCGACCGGTGCGCCCAAGCGTGTGGATGGATTTATGACGATTTCGGACGCGCCGGGACTGGGTGTGGAGCCGATATTTGAGGCGCTGGGGGATGTGGTGTTGAAGGTTTGATGGGGGGGGCTTAGTCAAATGTCGTTCGTGGGCCGGACTCACCAGGCGATTGTCGACAGTTCATAGAACCATATCAAGACAACCGCCACGGCCAAAATGGATCCCCTTCCCAGACGGATGCTGCGAATAGCACCGACTACGAGCATTATCGCCGGGAACACCAAAAACCAATTGCCGACTAGCCCGGCGACCCCGATGCTCAGGACAAGACCGATCAAAGTAATCACGTCCAATCCCAGTAGCTCTGGATTAATCCTATTCAGCATTACTAATCGTCCCGCAATATTCGCAGCCCCGCTGCACACCCACCCATACATCTCTTGCCAGCAGGGGGCCTCAAGGACTTGTCGAGGTCAAGGGCGCGCAGCGCCGCTGTGCGGTTGAAACCCTTGACCTCGACAAGTCCTTGAGGCGGAGTCTCTGCATGAGGTTTATGGGGTGGAACGGGCGCGGTGCAGCCCGAATGGATCACCCCGCCCCGCCCAAATCCTTACAA
>JAQXCQ010000125.1 GCA_029251785.1 Maricaulis sp.
CCTACTCCTCCACCGCCCTATCCCGCACCATCGCCTCCGCCGCATTCGCCAAGTCCCGCGTCAGGCCGGTCAGATAGCGCACGCGTGGGGTCAGCAGGTCCAGTTCGATATCGTCCACCACGTCGCGATGGGTGTGATAATCCGGGTGCGTGCCGGCGAAGGCCATCAGGGCCGGGACGCCGTAGCGGGCGAAATGCCATTGGTCGGAGCGTTGATAGAAGGCCATCTGGCGGCGGCGGGAATTGAAGTGGAAATCGACGTCCAGATCGTCTGAATTCTCGGCACTGGCATCGACCAGATCGCCCAGCATTTGGGAATGCAGGCGAGTACCGATCATGTAGATATACGGGTCATCGCGGCGATGACGATCGTCTCGGCGACCGACCATGTCGATATTTAACACCGCCGATATCGAGGTCAGGTGGACGGGGGCGTGCTCGACGAAATATTGCGAGCCTCTCAAACCGACTTCCTCGGCGGTGAAGCCGACAAAGATGACGCTGCGGGCCGGGCGATTGCCGGCGATGGTGTCTTGCACCAGGGCGTGGGCAATTTCCAGCATGGCGGAGACGCCGGAGGCATTGTCATCGGCCCCGGGATGGATGCGGCCGCGCTCGCGACCGAGATGGTCCAAATGGGCGGAAACCACGACGAATTCATAGGGAAATTGCTCGCCCGCCAGCACCGCAACGACATTGCGCGCTTGCTGACCGGAATTGACCTGTGAGGACAGCGGCACGTCCTGGAAAAAGGTCCCGTCGGCGCCGAAGGGTTGCAGGCCGAGAGACTCGAAACGGGCGGCGACAAATTCCGCGGCGGCGCGCTCGCCCGCAGTTCCCAGGCCGCGCCCGGCCATTTCGCTGGTTGTCAGAGCTTGCAAGTCGGACAACAGGCGGGCTTCGACAAGTGCCAGATGGTTCTGTGCCGCCGCGATTGGCGCGACATCAGCGAGACCGACCTCGGCTTGCCGTGCGTCAGCGCCCGGAATCACGCCCGGCAAAATACCGACCGACCCGGCCAGTATCGCGAAAATCATCCGATTGATCCGCATCCCAAGCTCTCCTTGTCGTGACGACGGCAATCCTAGCGGCGTCTGCAGATAAATGAAGGGACGGATGATCAATTTTGTATGGGACAGTCCTATGCTTGACCGGACGCGCGTCTCGTCCTCTAAAGGCAGCAATGTTAAGCGATGCCAATTCCTCTCTTGCCAAGTCCTGCTGGGTCGTCTCTGACGGCCGGCGCGGGATTGAAAACCAGCCTCTGGGCCTGGCCGAAGCCGTGGCTGAAAAGCTGGCGGCGCAGGGGGTAACGCTGGAGATTGGCAAGGTGATCGCGCGCAAGGACGGATTTGTGACCCTGCCGGGCAATGATTCGCCGGATCTGTGGCTGGGCTGTGGCCGTGCGGCCGTGGGGCTGGTGCGTAAGCATCGGCGGATATTCCCGGATTGCTTTTATGCCTATGTGCAGGATCCACGAACGCGCTATCGTGATTTTGACCTGATCATCGCACCCAGCCATGATCGATTGCGGCGCGAGAATGCGGTTTCTATGATCGGATCGCCCAACCGGATCCGAGCGACCATGCTGTCAGAGGGCGCTGCGCAATTTTCGGAAAAACTGGCGACGCTAGAGGCACCGCGCGTGGCGGTGTTGATCGGCGGGGATTCAAAGCGCTTCAAGCTGGACAAACGAATCACCAAATATTTGCTGCAACGCCTCGGCGAAATGCTGGACCATGGCAATCAGCTGATGATCACGGTCTCTCGTCGAACACCGGCAGCGACGCGCAAGGCGCTGGCGGCACGCTTTGGTGCAGATGAGCGGGTCTGGTATTTTGACGGGGCTGATGAGCAAGCCGGCGACAATCCGTATTTCGCATTTCTGGCCGCTGCCGACTGGATCCTGGTGACGGAGGAATCCACCAATATGCTGGTGGAGGCAGCCGGATGCGGCAAGCCGGTCTATGTGTTGCCGATGGCCGGTCAGCCGGGAAAGTTCTCCGGGCTGCATTCCGCTTTGGAAGGCAGTGGGCGGGTTCGGCCGTATCTGGGCCAACTGGACAGCTGGTCTTGCCCGCCGTTGGATGAGACATCACGCATATCTGAATTGCTTCTGGAGCGCTGGTTGCCGACACTGACTGCCCAGACAGGAGATCCCTCACCATGACAGCGCTTCTTGCATCCCTTCTCTCAATCTTCGGAGTTTCCATGACCCAGCCCGACACGGCCTCGATCACCAACACCCATGAAAACGTGTCGATCGCGGCTCAACCGAGCGAAGCCGATCTCGATGTATGGGCGGCCAATGGTACGCGCGTCGTGGTCAATACGCGCTCTATGCAAGAAACAGCCGGCTTGTCCTTTGATATGCGCGCCGCGGTGGAAAGCCGCGGTATGCGCTATGTGGAAATGCCGATCGGTGGCCCGCACGGTGCCGACCCTCAGCACACGATCGATCTGGCCGCCCTGCTGGCCGATAATGACGGCCCGGTTGTCATGCATTGCCGTTCGGGCATGCGGGCGGCGCATCTGTATGGGGCGCATCTGATCAGCACCGATAGCCGCGTGGCCGACCCGTTTGACACCATGTCCTGGACGGGCCCACAGAGCGGCGACATGCTGCGTGCCCTCACCCCGCCCGCCAGGGAAGATTGATCCGCTGCGACAAGCGCGGGCAATCCTGACAGGATATCCTATATAGGCATCAAATGAGTCTTTAGGCTCAAATGAGTCGGGGGCCCAAGGCTGCCTGAATAAGATTGAGGAATACGCATGTCCGAAGCACAACATTCGCGCCTGATCATCATCGGTTCCGGTGCCGCCGGTTATACCGCTGCCATCTATGCTGCACGCGCCATGCTGGAGCCAACCCTGATCGCCGGTTTGCAGCCGGGCGGACAGCTGACGATCACGACGGATGTGGAAAACTACCCCGGCTTCGCCGATGTCATCCAGGGTCCGTGGCTGATGGACCAGATGCGCGAGCAGGCCGAACATGTGGGCACCAAAATGGTGTCCGACATCATTGTGAAGGCGGACTTGAAGGCCAAGCCGATCGTTTTGACCGGTGATAGCGGCACCATCTACACCGCTGACAGTGTGGTCATCGCCACCGGCGCCCAGGCACGCTGGCTGGGTCTGGAGAGTGAAGAGAAATTCCAGGGCTTTGGCGTTTCGGCCTGTGCTACCTGTGACGGCTTCTTCTATCGCGACAAGGAAATCGTCATCGTCGGCGGCGGAAACACCGCGGTTGAGGAAGCGCTCTTCCTGACAAACTTTGCATCCAAAGTAACGCTCGTGCACCGCCGCGACAGCCTGCGCGCCGAGAAGGTGATGCAGGACCGTTTGTTCAAGCATCCCAAGATCGAAATCATCTGGGATCACCAGATCGACGAAATCCTTGGCGATACCGAGCCGATGGGCGTCACCGGTGCGCGCCTGAAAAACGTAAAGACTGGCGAAATGCAGGACGTGGAAGCCCACGGCGTCTTCATCGCCATCGGCCACTCGCCGGCGACGGAATTGTTTGTTGATCAGCTTGAAACCAAGCCCGGCGGCTATCTGGTCGTTGAGCCCGGCACGCCCAAGACATCTATCCCCGGCGTGTTTGCTGCCGGCGATGTGACGGATGATGTGTATCGCCAGGCCGTCACCGCGGCCGGCATGGGCTGTATGGCGGCGCTGGATGCGGAACGCTATCTGGCCGAGATGGAAGATGCGTCGGCCGAGCCGGAAAAGCTGGACGCGACGGCTTAGGGGCAGCGATCTTTTCACTCTAGGCTTACGCAACACTTTTCGCCCCCTAGACCTTTTCGCCAATCCCTGTAATGTGAGCACATGCTCACTACACCGATCACCACCGCCGACAAACTCATGCGTGCGGCGATGGAAATCGTTGCAACGGACGGATTCGCCGCGGCGACGACGGCGGCGATTGCGCGCAAAGCGGGTGTGGCTGAGGGGACGCTCTACCGGCATCACAAATCGAAAGATGCGCTGCTTATCGCGGTCTATCGGGCGCTGAAGGCTGAAGTGTTTGAGCATGTTATCGCGGCCAATCAGGACAGCGACACGGTGCGCGATCGCTATCAACATCTGTGGCGCGGCGTGTGGGACACCTACCAGGCGGATCCTGTCGCATTTGCCTTTGCGCAAAGGTTTGGCGAGAACCCACTAAGCCAGCAAGAGGGCGGCTCGGCGCATGAGGCAATTGTCAGTTATGTGGCGCAAATGATTGCCGACGGGCAAGCCCAGGGCGTAATCCGGCCGCTACCATCGGACATCTTGATGACGTTCTTTTTTCCGCCGCTGATGTCATTGCTCAAACAAGCCTTTGCCGGGCGCATTTGGACCGAGGCCGATATTGACGCGGCCATTGAGGCCAGCTGGCAGGCCTGGGCGACATAGGTCCGTGTCGCATTCGTCTTCAACGCCCATCTTGACATGTGAGCATGCGCTCATTAGATGTGAGTGAACGCTCACAATATCACTCGAAAGACTTGTACCAGATACAGAACGAGGCCGCCGCGGCCTGAAAGGGATCATCATGACGAAACGTGAAATCGGCCAATCCGGACTGTTTGTGAACCCGATCGGTTTGGGCTGTATGGGCCTGTCAGAATTCTATGGTCCGGCGACGGAAGAGGGCGAAGCCATCGCACTCTTGCAGGGCGCGATCGAAGACGGGGTCAATCATTTCGACACGGCCGAGCTTTACGGCATGGGGGCCAATGAAAAACTGCTCGGCAAGGCGTTTGAGGGCCGCCGGGACAAGGTGATTATCGCCACCAAATTTGGACCGGTCCGGGATCAGGACACCGGCGCTTTCATCGGCATTGATGGCTCGGAAAAGAATATGCGCCGTGCCGTCGAAGCCTCACTGGCCAATCTGAAGACTGACTATATCGATCTGTATTACATGCACCGCATGGATCAGCGGCGACCGATTGAAGACACGGTTGGCTTTATGGCCAAGCTGGTTGAGGAAGGTAAGGTGCGTGCGCTGGGCCTGTCGGAGGCGTCCGCCGAGACACTGACCCGCGCCAATGCGGTTCATCCCATTGCGGCCCTGCAGTCGGAATATTCCATCTTCAGCCGCGATATCGAAGACGGCCCCCTCCCCGCGGTCAAGACAATCGGCGCCTCGCTGGTTGCTTATTCGCCACTTGGACGCGGCATGCTTACGGGGCGCTATGAGCGCGAGAACAAACCCAAACCTGGTGATTATCGGACAGTCGCCCAACCGCGCTTCGCGGCGGGTGCCTATGAGGCCAATCTGGCACTGGTGGAGGACGTTCAGGCGGTCGCCGAAATCGTGGGCGCGACCGCAGCCCAGATTGCCCTCGCCTGGGTGCTCGGTCGCGGCGAACATGTCATCTCCATCCCGGGCACGACCAAACGGGACAATTTGCTGGCTAATCTTGGTGCCGCAACCGTGTCGCTAGATGCCGGGCTGCAAGCCCGCCTCGATCAACTGGCCGACGCGGTGCAGGGCCAGCGCTATCCCGACGAACAGATGGCGGGGATCAATGTTTGAAACCGAACATCTTTCGGCGCATTCGATCCCGTTCAAGTTAAGGGGCGTGACAACTCGGCCGTTTCACCTGTTCCGAACACGACGAATCCGCAAGCAGTCGCCGCGGTCAACACCGCTCTGAACCGGCCCGGTCCAGACGATATTATGTTGGAACGGCATGTTTAGTGATCCAAAGTTTGTGATGTTTCGTATATAAGGTCAGTGAGCGGGCGGGCCAGAAAACTTTCCCCTTACCGAGCAGTCATGTGAAAGTAATATTGTGTGCAGTCTTTGCGGGTTAGAAACCCGAAGTCTGATGGATTGAGGGATCGACATGAAACGCATTATCGCCGCCGGCATTATCACCGCTCTGATGAGCACCACTGCAAGTTTTGCCTCGGATGCGACGGAACCGCAGGGCATTCAGCAGTTTGCGGCCTATTCTGAAACGTCCAACAGCCATGTCGACTATCAGGTCTGGAGCGATTTGCTCCGCGATATCGTTCTAAATGTTCCGCGTATGGACCGCATTCCCGAGCGGACGCGCACGATCAATACCGGTACGCGCACCTCCTCAGCCAATGAAACGCGCTATCGCCATGAAGCCAATCGGGTCGTTTATCATCTGCTGTCAGACGAATACAAAGAAGCGATTACCTTCTACCGGCAGGATCTGGAAGCGATCCCTGATCAGATTGACCTGGCCAACCTGTCCAGCAATGAGCAGCTCGCCTATTGGATGAATTTGCACAATGTCGCAATCATCGAGCAGATCATGCTCGATTACCCGACAACCCGCATCAATCGCCTGAACGCAGCGGGAACCAATGAAAACGTGTTCGACGCCAAAATCCTGACCGTCGCTGGCGTACCGCTGAGCCTGAATGATATTCGCCTGCGCATTGTCTATGCGCACTGGGACGACCCCCGGGTGATGTACGGCTTCTTCAACGGTTCGATCGGGGGCCCGGAAATTCGTCGCGAGGCGTTTGACGGGCGTCGTATCTGGGCGCAGCTGGACAATAATGGCCGCGAATTCGTCAACTCCCTGCGCGGGGTCGAGACCTCTCAACGCGATTTACGCGTGTCGCACATCTATCAGGAAGCGGAGCGCCTTTTCCCGGACTTTGAAACCGATCTGCGCACCCATTTGGCGCGTTATGCCGAGGCCTCTACCCTTAATCAGCTTGAACCTAGCCGACGCTTGCGCGCTAATATCAATGAATGGCACATCGCCGATCTGATTAATGGCTCCACGCGCTGCACCGGCACGGGCGGCCCATCAACGCTGTCGTCCACGACCTACAATACTGGCAATCAAGGCGACCGGCCGCCAACCAATACCGCCCTCAGCTGTTCCCAGATGCCGACCAATGGTCTCATGCTGATGGAAGCCGTCATGGAGCGCCGTCTCGAATTGTTCCGTGAGGGTCGCTATGGGGAGGTCCGGACGATTGATATTCCGACCGATGGAAACGGAAATGAATTCCGTCTGCGTCCGGCGACCGACACGTCTGAGGACGAGGAATAGGGGCCACGCCTCACCGTTCGCCTACTTTGCATTTATCAAGCCGATTTATCGGGGGCCGCAATCTATATTGCGGCCCCTTTTTCTTGGGCAAGCCCGACCAAACCCTCCGACCCGTTCCTTTGAGGCAAAAGCGCTTGGTATCTTGAGTGTTCGCGCTCTAGAGTGCCGCCAATTCGACTCATCCAGGGGAGAGGCGGCGAATGGATTGGGACAAGCTAAAAACCTTTCATGCGGCGGCACAGGCCGGATCGCTGACCAAGGCGGCCGAAATGCTAGGCCTTTCGCAATCCGCCGTCAGCCGGCAGATCGCCGCGCTGGAGGACAGTCTGGGCGTGACGCTGTTTCATCGGCATGCCCGCGGATTGATCCCGACCGAGCCCGGCAATGTACTTTATGAAGCGGCGCACGAGATCGCTGCCAAGGCGGCCGTCGCCGAATCGCGCGTTCACGATACGCGCGACGATCCGTCGGGCATTCTTAAAGTTACCGCCCCGACCGCACTCGGTGCGATCTGGCTGGCTCCACGCCTGACCGAGTTTCACGACGACTTCCCCAATATCCATATCCGCCTGATGCTCGATGATCACGAGCTGGACCTGGCCGGGCTTGAGGCGGAAGTTGGTATTCGACCGTGGCCATCCACACAGAATGATCTGGTTCAGCGCAAGCTGTTGAGCGTCAATCAGCACCTGTATGCCAGCCACGATTATCTGGAAAAGAATGGCGCGCCCAAAACGCCCGCTGATCTGGATGATCACCCGATCATCCATTACGGCCCACCGCACATGGCCCCAATTCCGGGCATGGACTGGGCCGCCAAGGTGGGTCGCGAGGACGGGCAGGAACCACGTCCTGCCGTGATTGAGGTCAATACGATTTATGGCGTCGCCAAATGTGTCCAGGCGGGCATGGGGATTGCTGCCCTGCCCGATTATGTGGCGCGGGAAAATCCGACGATCGACCGCGTCATGCCCGAGCTGGACGGGCCGCAATTTGATGTTTTCTTTGTTTATCCCAGCGAGTTGCGGGGATCTCGACGGATTGCCGCCTTCCGGGATTTCCTGATTGCGCAAACGCGCAAATGGGAAAGTTGAGTACATTCTGTCCGCTACCGCGCGAATGCATGGCGAGAATGTGACAAACCGTCTTTTATGCATGGCTGCAATGATGTGATGGCTCTGGTAACACGGCCGTCCATCCCTCATATACAGCACCAGACGCAGCGGCTCTGGCCCACGTCTGATCCGCATCTCCTTCTCCCCATCGAGATGCGTGAGACTGCGCCGGCTTCTCCCTCCCCTTGAAGCCGGCGCTCTTTCTCTCTCCCCCGCACCTGCTCTAACCCGAGCACAAATGCGAGATTTTCTATTCGCCCCAGTCAGTGCTGCATGGCCTAACTGCGAGACCCCATCTTTTATGCATGGCGGCAATGATCTGATGGGTCTGGTAATCGTGTCCGAGCCCCCCCAGATACCTCACCAGACGCAGCGGCTTCGGGCCCACGTCTGATCCGCATCTCCTTCTCCCCATCGAGATGTGCGAGACTGCGCCGGCTTCAACTCTCCCCCCGAAGCCGGCGCTCTTTCTCACTTCAACAACCAAACAAAAAGACCCCGCCGACAGGTCAGGGTCTTAATGCAATTACCGGATGCGGCTGGTCAGAAGTTGCCCTTTACTCCATCGATGAGCGCAACATCCAGGCGGTCTTTTCGTGGACGGTCAGGCGCGGGGTCAGGATGTCTGCTGTGGCTTCATCGTCCATTTCAGCAGCTTGTTCGAGCGCGGCGCGAATTGTCGCAATGACGGTTTCGTGGCCGGAAAGCAAGTCGGCCAGCATATCATTGGCGCGCGAGGCATCCGCCTTTGCGGCCAGTGTAGATGCCTCAGCCAGCGCGGCGTAGGAAGATGGTGCCTTCTCCCCCAGCGCCCGGATACGCTCGGCAATTTCATCGGTGGCCATCCACAGCTCATTATACTGGATTTCAAACAGGGCGTGCAGCTCCGAAAAGCGCGCGCCGGTGACATTCCAGTGATAGGCGTGGGTCTTGAAATAAAGCGCATACGTATCCGCCAGGACGGTGGTGACGGCGGTGGCCATCTCGGCGCGATTATCGGTGGTCATGCCCATATAATTGGTCATTTGGAGGCTCCTCGATTGGGTGTCCTGTGTTGAGCATGACTATCCGCCCTCAATTGAAATTAATCCAATTGATAGTTTTGCTAGCTCGTATTGAATTTAACTATTTCGAACCTGCGCGCTTGAAACGCCTGAATAATCTGGTCGCGCCGCTCTAAATTTAGAAGCAATAGAAGTGGGAGACCGGCATGGAATATGATGGATTTATATTTGGCATTTTCGGCTTGATCGCCCTTGCCCGCGTCGAAAAGCTGACGAAGGAGTTGAAGGCAAAGGGTGTTCTGGATGACGGGTTTAAAGGGGATTGAGGCCACAGCCGCCTCCGGAATAATTGTGGACACACTCGCATTTCTCCGCGACCGAGAAAAAAGCTGAGCGCCCGTCTTTATTTCGCCAGAACAGTTTTCATCGCCGGGCGCCTTCGAGCAGACCACAAAACTGGTCGCAATTAGCCGACATCGCAAAGCAAGCCAGTCTCTCCCCTTCTCCCCAGGAGGGGAGAGGCTGTCGCGTATGCGACTGGTGAGGGGGCGCGTGGAGAAACGAGGGCGGGCGCATTGTGTGCGCTGGCCCCTCATCCGGCGCTGCGCGCCCCCTTCTCCCCAAGAGGGGAGAAAGGGTTTGGGTCACGATCCGCTCTTTCCTCCGTCCTTCACGTCTTCCCCCTTCCCTTGACCTGCCGGCCATACCCTCTCATATCCATATTTCTGGAAACACGGATTACTCATGCAGGCCCACACCCTCAATTCTGATTGTTTTTGCCTTGAGCTCGACACGGCCGACGTTTCGCGCCGGGCTTTGACGGCGGCGCATCCGGTGTTTTTTCCGGCCAGTGTGCGGGCGGAGATTGTTGCGTTGGTGACGGAGATTGATGCGGCGCTGGATCAAATGCGGACCGTGAGCCCGGCGACACGCGCGGCAGCGGTGTTTAACAGTTTTGATTTTCACATGACCGCGCCCGATGCCGATCAGGCCGGCGGGCCGAAGCTGATCGAAATCAATGTGAATGCCGGCGGCGCTTTCCTGCAGCCGGAGATCGCGCGTCTTGCGCAGCAATCCCGCCTGGGCAGTGCTCTGGGCGGGCGGATGGAGGCAGCGTTTGCGCCGGCCCTGGTCTTGATTGATACCTGGCGACACACGCGGGCGAGACATGCGCACACCCACCGGCCGCCACGCATGGCGATTGTCGATGCTGATATCGCCCATCAGCCGCTGCGGGCCGACATGCAGGCTGCGCAGATGCAATTGGGCGCACGTGGGGTGCCTTGCGAGATCGTGGATCTGGCGGACTTGCAGATCGAGGACGGTCAGCTGATCGGGCCAGAGGGCGTGATCGATATGGTCTATAACCGGCATTGCGATTTTGACCTGACCCGCCCGGAAAGCGCTGTTCTGCGACAAGCGCATGCGGACGGGCTGGCGCTGGTCGCGCCCAATCCGGATGTGTTTGAAGCCTGGGGCGATAAGGACTGGCTACTCAAGCTCGCCGCTCTGGAAGACCGTCCCGCCGGTGTGCTGTCCGCGAATGCGTTGACCGCCGAGACGGCCCCGGCCCTGTGGGCGCAGCGCAAATCTCTCGTTTTCAAACCGCTGTCCGGCTTTGGCTCGCAGGGTGTGTATCGCGGTGACAAGATTAGTCGCACGCGTTTTGAAGCCTTGGTTGATGCCGGCTATCTGGCCCAGGAAAAGGCCGAACCGATGACGCGCATCCAGCCTGTGGATGGCCAGCGCCGGCGCTTCAAATCCGACATTCGGGTCTGGACGCAGGGCGGCAAAGTGCTTCACATGGCGGCGCGATTGTATGCGGGTCAGGTGATGGGCATGCGTGCCAAACATGAGGGCTTTGCCCCGATTATCTGGTTGAAGGATGACGATAATGCCTGTTGTTAAGACCGTGACACCTCCCAAGGCCCCAATTGTCGACCTGAAACGCGCCTCCACACGTCTGGCCGCGCTAGGCCATGAAACGCGACTGGCGATTTATCGCACCCTGGTACGCGCCATGCCGGAGGGTTGCCCCGTGGGCGATATCCAGACCCGGCTCGACATTCCCAATTCCACCCTGTCCTTTCATCTGAAAAAGCTGATCGATGTCGGCCTGGTGATACAGGAACGCCGCGCCACCACACTGATCTGCCGCGCCGATGGCGAGGCGATGGACCAGACGATCGGGTTTTTAGGGCGGGAGTGTTGCGCGGATAATTGTTAGCGGGCGGACGCGTCCGGCTCACACATACACTGACCGAACACAAGCTATTCACGTCCCGGCCCCTTCGCCGGTTTCATTTTGACCATCTATTTCCATTTTTCCGGAATTACGGAGACTGCTATGA
>JAQXCQ010000134.1 GCA_029251785.1 Maricaulis sp.
TGGACAGATGAGTGGGCGGAAACAAACTTTTGCAACGTTTTAAAGCTTCGGAATTTGGCCATCGCCCGCTCGCGTCGCCTGAACGGTAAGTGTGAGTTTTCAGCTCGGTTGTTGAGCCATCGCCCGGTTTCCTGGGCACCCTCATTTCCGATCACTTTCATCGCCGCGCAATAGGATTTCAAGCGATCGGTGACCACGACTTTTGGGTTCCCGTATCGCTTCATTGCTTTACGTAGAAACCTAAACGCTGCTTGCCGATTGCGGCGCTTGGTCACGTAGGCTTCTAGCACTTCACCTTCGTGGTCCACGGTGCGCCACAGGTAATGGAGCTCACCGTTTATCTTCACGAACACCTCGTCGAGGTGCCACGCCCAATTGGAATAATTTTGTGGGTGGTGTCACGCGAACGGGTCTCGGACAACGAGGCAGGAAGCGAGCGCGCACCATCACATACCCAGGGTGTCGCGGTTTGCTCTAGCATCGCGACCCTAGCCGGAAAGCTATGGAAATGGATGGCGATGCCGCGGTGTCGGGTTCAGCCACGCTAGGATATGGGCCGCGGCGAGCGCCGCTGCGCCGATTGATGTGGTGATCCGCTCCACCCCTTCGCTCATCTCACTCAGCGCACCGTGAAAAAGCAGGCTCACGCCCAGCCCGGCAAGGATCGTCAGCATTAGTCCGGTCAGGCCACCGGGCCATTGTCGAACCGCACTCAAGCTGGCCAGAAGCGCAAAATTGGCGAGGCCGATATGGATAAGTTCATTCCCCATCCAGCTCACGGCAGGAGCAATCGAGATCAGAACCGGCACAGCCAAGCAATGCACAAGGCACAGACCAGAGAGGCTCAGGCCGATTGTATCCTGCATGCGCATTGTACGCCTCCTGCGTTGTTGGCATCGATCTAGGTATGGGTTGCGAAAAGTGATATGTTATATAATAACACTTAATGCAACCGTCGATCTTGCAAGAGAAGGGATTTAACAATGAGCTTTGTCGCGATAGCGTTTTTGGCGACACTTTCGGCCTCCTCGCAGCATGGCACCCACGTGCATGGAAGCGCGGAATTGGCGATCGCCTTGGACCAAGCCGGGGCCATCCAAATCGAGCTCAGCGCACCTGCTCATGACATTTATGGATTCGAACACACTGCCGAAACGGCCGGAGAACAGGCCGCAATCGCCGACGCGAATGCGCGCCTCTCGCTCAAAAGCGGCTTGATTGAACTCGGCGAGGCTGACTGCGTGCTCAGTGACGCTCAAATCGAGCGGTCAGATGCCGCGCACGGTCACGGCAATGTTCGCGTTCTATATTCCGGGACCTGCGCGCATGCCGAACGCGTTCGTGTTGTGAGCACAACCTTGTTCGACCATTTCAGTCGGCTAAGCCAGATCGATGGCATCTTGATCTCAACCCATTTTCAGACCGTTTTCGAACTCACGCCCGCATCGCCATCCGCTCGATTGTCCCGATGAAAAATTCGGCCGTCAGTATTTCAGGATTACGACACAGTTGGCCGGGACCCGGTGAAATCCTCGCTATCGACGAATTCGAGATCATGCGCGGCGAAAGTGTCTTTCTTGCTGGCCCAAGTGGGAGCGGCAAGAGCACCTTGTTGGGATTGATTGCCGGTGTGACGCCGGTTCAGACGGGCAAGATCGAGGTTCTTGATCAGGCGATGGATCCCGCAAAACCCCAGGCTCGTGATCGGCTGCGGGCAGACCAGGTCGGTATGGTATTCCAACTCTTCAATCTCGTCCCTTACCTGACGGCGGCGGAAAACGTACGCCTGCCCCTGGCATTTTCCGCCCAGCGGCGTGCAGATGTGAGCGCTTCCGGCCTGGCCCCCAAAGACGAAGCGACGCGACTGCTTGGCGCGCTTGGGCTGGCCTCGAACATCCACGACCAGCGCGCCGCGGAGCTTAGCGTCGGACAACAACAACGCGTGGCGGCTGCTCGTGCGTTGATCGGAGCGCCCGGCTTGATTGTCGCCGACGAACCCACATCAGCCCTAGACGAAGACAGCCGAGATACATTCCTTGACCTCCTCTCCAACGAAGCCCGCAGGAACGAGGCCGCATTGCTCTTCGTCAGCCACGAACAATCGCTCGCCTCCCGTTTCGAGCGCTTCGTCGATTTACAGTCAATCAATCGAGCCGGAGTGCCCGCATGAACCTCGTACTCGTGGCAATTGCCTGGAAAAGCCTGATAAATCGCGGAATGTCCGCTGCCCTGACGATCCTCGCGGTGACGCTCGCGGTAACCCTGTTCTTGAGTGTCGAGCGTATACAGGCCGGTGTTCGAACCAGTTTCAACTCCACGATTTCCGGTACCGATATCATTGTCGGCGCTCGCGGTGGCGCGATTAATCTCTTGCTCTATTCGGTTTTCAGATTGGGTGATCCGACGGCGAATGTCAGCTGGGAGAGTTTCGAACGCATCGCCCAAGCGCCCGGTGTAGACTGGGCGGTTCCGATCTCGCTCGGTGACTCCCATCGCGGATACCGGGTCGTTGGCACAACGCCCGAGTATTTCCAGCGCTATCGATACGGTCGTGACCTGCCGTTGAGTTTTCGGCAGGGCCGGGCCTTTGAGAGGACCCATGAAGTTGTTCTGGGCTCTGATGTCGCACGTCGTCTCGATTATGAAATTGGGACACAAATTCTCCTCTCGCACGGGGTGGGTGCTGTTAGCTTTGCCGAGCATGGGGGTCATGATTTCGCGGTTATCGGCGTGCTTGAGCCGACCGGCACGCCGGTAGATCGGTCCGTCCATGTGTCCCTCGAAAGCATCGAGGCAATCCATATTGGCTGGGATGGCGGGATTGCCCCTCGCAATCCGACCATTGCTACCGATGACGATGCGCTTCGACCGGAAAGCGTCACAGCGGCCTTCATTGGCACTGTCAGTCCAATGCGTGTGCTGAGCCTCCAGCGGCAGATCAATTCCGACCCGGATGAGGCGCTCTCGGCCGTTATGCCCGGCGTGGCGCTCACTCAGCTCTGGCAGATCATCGGCGTCGGCGAGCAGGCGTTCAGGGCCGTCTCGGCGCTTGTGCTCTTGGTTGGGCTCATCAGCATCCTGACGGCATTGACGTCCGGCCTCAATGAGCGCCGCCGCGAGATGGCCGTTTTGCGCGCGACCGGAGCCCGGCCAGCCGACGTGTTTTCCCTGCTCGTGCTCGAAGCCAGTGGGCTTGCCGCGATCGGCGCCCTCGTCGGTATTCTCCTTACCCAGCTCGCCGTCGCAATCGTCGCGTCTCTCATGCAATCCCGATTTGGGCTGGACCTACATGGTTCGCCGGGTTCACTCGAACTCGGTGTGTTTTTCACTGTCACATTTGCCGGCGCCGCTGCCGGTACGCTCCCGGCCTGGCAAGCACAGCGAAACGTGCTGTCGGACGGTCTAACGAACAAATTATAAGGAGTATCATGCGCCATAACGTCTCAATCATCCGGATATACGTTTGCGTCCTCACCCTTTCGACCCTTGCCGCCATGACCATACCGCAACATGCGGCCGCGCAGTCCGCACCCGAAGCCATTAATTGGGACGACCTGCTCCCCGAGGGCGAAATGGAGCGTATCGAGGAACTCTATCAGGCGAGCTTCGCACTCAATCAGTCCGACCATTACGGCATGCCCATGACGCAGATCGGCACATTTAATGTCGTCGAGGAGCTGATTGGAAAAACCATCCGGATGCCCGGCTACATACTGCCGCTTGATGCCCAGCCGGGCGGAACAATCAGCGAATTCCTGCTGGTTCCGTATTTTGGCGCTTGCGTCCATACACCACCGCCGCCGCCCAATCAGATCGTGCATGTGGTCATGAGCGAACCGATCTCGGTCGACCGCGTGTGGGCACCTGTATGGGTGACCGGAATTTTGTCTTCAGAACGGCACTCAAATGAGCTCGGTCACGCAGCTTACACGCTCGAGCTGATCGCTCACGAGCCTTACCAACGCTAAGTGCCAACCAAAAAATTGTTGAGCGCAGCGGCGGTGGTGTCAGGCGAGGGTGAACGGGTCCTGGAAGGGTGGTGTCAGATGAACGCGAACCAGTCTCCGAAATCGACCATCGACCTTAACTCAGGCGGCGAGTTGGCGCCATTCGGCCAGGGTGGCGGATCGGTTTTGCTTGAATGCTTCTCTGCGGTTTAGGTGGCGTTCTTGGCTGAAGTGATTGTGGACCGATGACTGGGCTGAGACGAATTTCTGGAGCGTTTCGAAACTACGAAACTTGCCCATAGCGCGTTCCTTTCGCCGGAACGGTAAGTGAGAGTTTTCGGCTCGGTTGTTGAGCCAACGCCGGGTGTTGTCAGACTAAAGCGAACTGGTCTCCGAAATCGACGATAACCCTTCGCTCAACCGACAAGCTGACGCCATTCGGACAGGGCGGCGGCGCGGTTTATCTTGAAGGTTTCGCGGCGGTTCAAATGGCGCTCAAAGCTGAAGTGGTTGTGGACGGAGGAATGGGCGGAAACGAACTTCTGCAGGGTTTCAAAAC
The DNA here is from genome assembly GCA_029251785.1 of Maricaulis sp. GTDB lineage: Bacteria > Pseudomonadota > Alphaproteobacteria > Caulobacterales > Maricaulaceae > Maricaulis. Next base: position 4,507 of record JAQXCQ010000134.1, read on the forward strand.
TTCGAAACTTGCCCATCGCCCGCTCTCTTCGCCGGAAGGGCAGGTGGGAGTTTTCGGCCCGGTTGTTGAGCCACCTCCCGGTCTCCTGGCGGCCGGCATTACCGATCACTTTCATCGCTGCTCGATAGGACTTCAAACGATCAGTCACAACGACTTTCGGATTGCCATATCGCTTCATAGCTTTGCGCAAAAACCTAAATGC
>JAQXCQ010000117.1 GCA_029251785.1 Maricaulis sp.
ATCCGGTTAATGCGCTGATTGCCCGCAAGACACTCGAGCGCCTTGGTGCGCAAGTCACGGTCGCGGATTCCGGGCCCCGCGCAATTCAGACGCTCGAGACGGAACAATTTGATGCGGCCTTGCTGGACCAGAGAATGCCGGGCATGGACGGTAAGAATGTGGCTGAGCTGGCGCGATTGTCGGGCGTCGATATTCCGCTGATCGCTTTGACCGCCAATACCAGCGAAGCTGACCGGCAGCGCTGTCTGGAAGCCGGTATGGACGAGTTTCTCAGCAAACCCGTCGACCCGGATCTCCTGGTCGATACCCTGCTGCGCTTGTGCGGCCCGGAAAAGCAGGCCAGCATCGCGTAGGATATTTGTCGACCGGCAGCACCTTTCCCAATATTCACGACCATCGCTCTGATTTGTCGTTACTATCCCCAGACCCCACCCCTTTTACGGAGTATCCCGATGGCTGAAGCGGATGTAGTTAGAAAAAAAGCCTGGCGGGATGCGTTCGCCACATACGGTCGTCCGATCATGCTGGCGATGCTGGTCTTGGGCTTTGGTTCCGGTCTGCCGCTGATGATGGTGTTTTCGAAAATTTCGTACTGGTTGCGAGATGTGGGTATTGAGCGATCTACGATCGGGTTTTTCTACTGGATCACCCTCTCATACGCGATGAAATGGATGTGGGCACCGGTCGTCGATCGGATGAAAATACCATTTTTGACCGACATGCTGGGGAAGCGTCGGTCGTGGATGATGTTGGCGATTATGGGCACGATTGTCGGGCTATTTATCGTCGCGTTTTCTGACCCGGCCAACGGACTTTTGATGATTTTGGCAGGGGCTTTTGTCCTTTCCTATTCAGGTGCCACGCTCGATATTTCGATTGATGCTTGGCGGATCGAATCTGCTCCTCAGGTCGAACAGGCCAATATGGCGGCCGCCTATGTCCTGGGTTATCGCGGTGCCATCTTCTTTTCCGGTTTCGGATTAGCGATTTCCGAGTGGAGCAATTGGACGGTTTCGTTTCTCGTCATGGCGGGAGCGATGGGTATTGTCGCTGTTTTGGTCCTCCTGGTTAAAGAGCCAAGCCATCCCGTCGAAGCGAAAGAATCAGTAAAGCTGGGTGAGCGTATTGGGACGGCCATTATTGAGCCATTCAAGCAGTTTTGGGTTCGGCTGGGCGCGTGGATTGTCCCGGTGTTTCTGCTCGTGACATTTTATCGCCTGAGTGATTTCACGATGGGTGTCATGGCTAGCCCGCTATACTCCGATCTGGGATTTGATCGCGCGATTGTCGGCGGAATTCAAAGCGGACCGGGATTGGTCGCGACCATAGCTGGCGGGTTTTTAGGCGGGCTTATTGCCTACAAATTTGGCGTGTTGAGGGCCATGTTGGTCGGCGCGCTCATTACGTTTGCGACGAACGCGGCGTTCGCCTGGCTGGCAGCGACCGGCACATCGGAAAGTGTTGGAATGCTCGCAATTGTGATTAGTGCGGACAATGTTGCAGCAGGTTTTGTCGGCACCGCATTCATCGCGTATTTGTCATCTCTCACCGATCCGGTAAATGCGGCTACGCAATATGCCCTGCTATCCTCGCTGTATGCCTTCATCAACAAATTCATCGCTGGCTTCTCTGGCGTGATGGCGGATGCGCTGGGTTATGTGAATTTCTTTCTGGTCACTGCGGGTTACGCGCTGCCGACGGCCTTGCTCATTATGTTCTTGATGGCGCGCGGAAGCGATGCGGCCAAGGGAACCGTTTCGCTTGAATCCAAACCGGCGGAAACCTGACGCTTAGCCCGCCTCGTGTTTTTCGACTTCGTGTTTTTCCGGGTCGTAGGCGGCGAGGGCGGCCAGGGTCGTAATGTCACTGACCGACGCGCCGAGGCGGGCGATTTGGACGGGGAGCTCAAAGCCTAGAAGCATTGGCCCCAGCACCGTCGCACCTCCACTGACGCGCAA
>JAQXCQ010000146.1 GCA_029251785.1 Maricaulis sp.
GCCGCCATCAGAGCCGGTTGAGCATTTGTGGTCAGTGTCAAATCTTCGATCGGGCCATTGGCCATCAGCGCCGATAAATCCTGCCCGAGCGCATCATTCACTTCGGTAAACACTGCGCGCGCTGCCTCGAAATCAGCGGCGAAAGCCTGGCCCATACCAACAGCCTGACTACCCTGACCGGGAAAAACAAATGCAATACTCATGGGATCTGGCTCCACGCCAATTGACGAATATCAGGCGGCATACCCCCTCTCTCGACCTGCACGCAAGAGGGGATGCGCCTTGCACCACCCGACAGAGTGCGCTACAGGCCCGGCTTCGCTTGGCTGCGGTCCGTTTTCCGCAAGGCTTTCACATGAGGTGAGAGCTGGGAAACAGGAGCCACCGCGAGATTGTCCGACCCTTCGGCAATCGAGCGCCGCAACCACAATCGAAGGGAGCCATAATGGCTTTATACGAGCACATTTTCATCGTGCGTCCGGATATTTCCCCGGCGCAGATGGAAATCAAAATCGAAGAGATGAAAACGCTCATCGAAGAGCAGGGCGGCAAGGCCGGCAAGACCGAATATTGGGGTCTGCGCAACCTTTCCTACCGCATCAACAAGTCGCGCAAGGGTCATTACGCCCTGATCGATATTGACGGCGAAGCAGCTGTCATCAACGAACTTGATCGTATCCAGCGCCTGTCCGAAGACACAATTCGTCATATGACGCTTCGTGTTGAAGAGCACACGGAAGAGCCGTCCGCCATCCTTTCCAAAAAGGATGACCGTCGTGGCCGCCGTGAGCCCCGCCGTTTCTAGGGAGACTGTTTGATGTCTGACAATATTTCCAACATCCCTGCCCGTCGCCCTTTTATGCGTCGTCGCAAGGTTTGCCCGTTTTCTTCGGATTCCGCTCCGAAGATTGACTTTAAAGATCCAAAGCTGCTCCTTCGCTATATGTCTGAGCGTGGCAAGATCGTTCCGTCCCGTATCACGGCGGTTTCACCCAAGAAGCAACGACTTTTGGCCCGCGCCATCAAACGCGCGCGCCAAATGGCTCTGCTTCCCTACGCTGTAGACTAAGGAGAACGCTATGAAACTGGTTCTCCTGGAACGGGTTGAAAACCTAGGTGTCATGGGCGACGTCGTCGATGTTCGTCCTGGCTTCGCCCGCAACTGTCTCTTGCCACAGGAAAAAGCCCTGCGCGCAACAGACGCCAACATGATCCGCTTTGAAGCCGAACGTGAAGCGCTTGAAAAGCGCAACGCAGAGCGCGCTGCTGAAGCGTCTAAGTCCGGTGAAGCGATTGATGGCGAAATGTTCGTCATGATTCGCCAGGCGGGCGAAAGCGGTCAGCTCTACGGGTCAGTCACATCACGTGACGTTGCTGAGCTAATCTCTGAGGGTGGCACAACCGTGGTACGCTCGCAGGTCTCCCTCAACAACCCGATCAAAACGCTTGGTCTGCATGACGTCAGCATCCGCCTTCACGCGGAAGTTTCCGTCACCGTGACAATGAATGTTGCGCGCTCTGAAGACGAAGCGCAGCGTCAGGAAGACGGCACCGACGTCGTTGCTGAGCAGGCTGATGAAGATCGTGCGATCGACGAAGCTCTGGCAGCAGATCTGTTTGATGCCAGCGAAGAAGGCCAAGAAGCGGCCGAACGCGCTGCATCCGAAACAGATGCCGCCGAAGACGAAACACCTGCCGAAGACTGATCTTCAGTCCCACGCACTGTAAATCAAGAAACGGGCGGATCGAACGATCCGCCCGTTTTGATTTGCGCAACGCCTTTTTCAAAAGTTATCCACACCCTTCCACAGGTTCGCCATTTTGCTGTGAGCAACATGGCCTCAAGCCTGATTCTTGATTCGCTTGCGCAGCCACGAAATTGTATCCAATACCCATGGACACTGCTCTCGCCCCCTTTGAAGATTCCGCTGAAATCGAAACCGCTCCGCACAATCTCGATGCTGAGCAAGCTTTTTTGGGTGCACTTCTTTACGACAACGAATGCTTCCATCGGGTCTCTGACTGGCTCAAGCCGGAGCAATTTTATGACCCGGTTCATGGCCGCATCTACGAAACAGCACGCGATCTGATCGGTCGGGGGTCGCTGGCGGATGCCGTCGTGTTGAAGACACATTTCGAACGCGATGACGGTCTGCGCGAAATTGGTGGGGCGACATATCTTGCTGTTCTGGTTGAGAGTGCTGCCGATAGTGCCGCGGCTCCGGAATACGCCCGGCTAATTTATGAACTCTCCCTGAAACGCGAACTGATCCGCATCGGCAATGAGATGTCGCTAACCGCGGGAACCGATTCTGAGACGCTCCCGCTCAAACTGATCGAGACAATTGAGCAGCAATTATACAATCTTGCTGAGGAAGGTTCTGCCTCGAAGGGTTTTGTATCCTTCAAGGATGCGCTCGCCGATGCGGTAGAGAGCGCAGCGGCTGCCTATGAACGTGATGGAGGATTGTCAGGCATATCCTCTGGGTTGAAGTCTCTCGACGAAAAGCTCGGTGGTCTACACCCGTCGGATCTGATTATCCTTGCTGGTCGCCCCTCCATGGGCAAGACAGCGCTGGCGACAAATATCGCCTTTGACGTTGCCCGCAATTACGAATTCGAAGAAATGCCCGACGGATCGCGCAAGACGACCAATGGCGGCGTGGTCGGTTTCTTTTCATTGGAGATGTCGGCCGAACAGCTCGCGACACGCCTCATTGCCGATTATACCGGCATACCGGGTTATATGATCCGACAGGGTACAATCGACGCCACGCAATACGAAGAAATTCGCGACGGTGTGCTCGAAATCCAGTCCTTGCCGCTCTACATCGATGATACCGGTGGATTGCCCATCGCAAGTCTTGCGGCTCGGGCACGTCGCCTCAAGCGCACTTATGGTCTCGATCTGATTGTGGTCGACTATCTGCAGTTAATCACAAGTTCCAACACCCGGTCCGGCGGGAGCAGAGTGGAGGAGGTTTCCGAGGTCACTCAAAACCTAAAAGCCCTCGCCAAGGAATTGCATGTCCCCGTCATTGCCTTGTCCCAGCTTTCTCGTCAGGTCGAGAACCGCGAAGACAAAAAACCCCAGCTATCGGACCTCCGTGAATCAGGCTCAATTGAGCAAGATGCGGATGTGGTGATGTTCGTTTACCGCGAAGCATACTACAAAGAACGAGAAAAGCCGCGTGAAGACACGCCAGAGTATCTCGCCTGGGAAGAAGAATTTCGGATCATCGAGAAGCTCGCGGAAGTCATTATCGGTAAGCAACGCCACGGTGCCATTGGTTCGGCAAAAGTGGCCTTTGATGGTGCTCGGACAAAATTCAGTGACATTGAATCCAGATTTGACGACCAACAACACTGACCCGCACGCCCGGCCCGCGCCGCGCTTGATCGTTGACCTGCCCGCAATCCAGGATAACTACCGCACCCTTCAATCAATGGCGTCAAATTCATCGGTTGCTGTTGGAGCCGTCGTGAAGGCGAATGCCTATGGCCTCGGCGCGATGGAAGTATTGTCCGCCCTCGCCCGCGCAGGGTGCCGCACTTTTTATGTCGCTCACACATCTGAAGGCGAAGAAGCGCGTCGAGCGCTCGCCGGTTTCGATGCTGACATCTTCGTGTTTAACGGGTTCTGGCCCGTTGAAATTCCGGCGCTCAGGGCTGCAAATCTGTTTCCGGTCATCAACGACCTTGCTCAGGTTGAAAGTCTGCGCCTATTGGCCCCGGATCTGCCTTTTGGTCTGCATATCGATACCGGTATGGCCCGTCTCGGCCTTGGCGACGCGGAGACCGAAAAACTTTTGGCCCGACCGCAAATCCTAGACGGACTGGCCCCGCGCCAAATTATGAGTCATCTCGCCTGCGCAGATGACCCCGAAGCTTCTCTGAACACACTACAGAGACGCCGGTTTCAAAGGGTGAGAGAGCAATTCCCTCACATTCCCGCAAGCCTATCCAATTCAGCCGGGATTATGCTTGGGGCCCAATATCATTTCGATGTTCTGCGCCCGGGTCTCGCACTTTTTGGAGGCTGCCCAATCCCTGGCCAGGAGAACCCGTTTAAACCGACCGTCCGTATCGAAGCCCCGATTTTGCAAATCCGCGACATAAAACCCGGCGACCCAATCGGCTATGGATCCCTGTTCACTGCGACCGAGCACATGCAAACCGCAACGGTTGCAGCGGGCTATGCGGACGGTCTTATGATCGCCTGCGGCAATCGTGGGTTTGGCCGGATCGGTCAGGTGCGGACACCAATCTTGGGACGCGTATCGATGGACCTGATCAGTGTCGATGTATCTGCAGTTAGGGGCCAGGTGTCTCCTGGCGACCCGGTGAGCTTTCTGGGTCAAGATTTGGAAACTCTGGCTCGGAATGCACAAACAATCTCCTACGAGCTTTTAGTCCGGCTCGGCCTTCGCTTTCACCGGGTCTACTTACCCGCGCGCTCGTGAATCACCATCATCCGTCAGGCAAATCGGCTACATGCTCAAATCACTATGCAAAGCCCCCGCCTGCTCGCATCAACGTGGCTTGATTTAGACAATAAGTTCCTATTATGTTCTCACTCCGTTTTTTATGAGTGAGTCGACATGGCCCGAGCAGATTCGTCCTTCGTTTGTCAAAGTTGTGGGAGTGTTCAGTCCAAATGGGCTGGACGATGTGAGGCCTGTGGTTCGTGGAATACAATGGTTGAAGAGGCAGCTTCGGCACCATTGGGCACGCAAGCGACAACACCGCGCCGTAAGGGCCGTGCTGCCGGATTAGAGCTTGTCGATCTGGGCTCTGAATCACCGAATCCGCCGCGTCTTTGTTCCGGAATCGATGAGCTCGATCGTGTCTGTGGCGGCGGGTTCGTCCCCGGTTCAGCCATTCTAGTCGGTGGTGATCCCGGAATCGGTAAATCCACTCTCCTCCTCCAGGCAATGGCCAAGTTGGCGAGTGACTCAGCGCGTGTGATTTACGTGTCGGGTGAGGAAGCTATTGATCAGGTGCGTCGACGCGCGAAACGGCTCGGACTCTCCGAGTCACCGATTGCTCTTGCCTCCGAAACGTCGCTCAACAGTATTCTTGACGGCCTGAAAAGCGAGCAGCCAAGCGTCGTCGTTATCGATTCTATTCAGACATTATGGAGCGACCAGCTCACAGCGGCTCCCGGGACCGTCGCACAGGTCCGGGCCTGTGCCCAGGAATTGGTTCGATTTGCTAAAAAGCGCAATTGTACAGTGTTGCTGGTGGGGCACGTCACCAAGGATGGGCAAATTGCCGGACCGCGCGTGGTCGAGCATATGGTCGATGCGGTCTTATATTTTGAGGGCGAACGATCTCACCAGTTTCGAATTTTGCGGGCCGTGAAAAACCGTTTCGGGCCGACTGACGAAATCGGCGTCTTTGAGATGGGCGATACTGGCTTGCGCCCGATCTCCAACCCCTCTGCCCTGTTTTTGGACGGTCGTGGTGATGCGGCGTCCGGTTCCGTCGTGTTTGCCGGCATGGAGGGCACACGACCCCTTCTCTGCGAAATTCAAGCGCTCGTCGCGCCGGCAGCTTTCGGCACGCCCCGGCGAGCGGTTGTCGGCTGGGATGGTGGCCGAATGGCCATGGTCCTTGCTGTATTAGAATCACGGTGTGGAATTGATCTGTCGAAACGGGACATTTTTCTCAATGTTGCGGGTGGGTTGAAAATCAACGAGCCGGCCGCCGACTTGGCGGTCGCCGCTGCCATTGTCTCTTCTGCGCTTGACGTTCCATTACCAAGCAAGGGTGTCGTTTACGGAGAAATTAGTCTTTCAGGCGATGTTCGTCCTGTTGGACGAAGCGAATCGCGTCTGAAGGAAGCCGCCAAGCTCGGTTTTGACCAGGCCATCGCCCCGAACGCTTCGGACGACGAACGTGCGCCGATCCGCGTAAACAGCGTGGCCACGGCGTACGAATTGGTGCAAGGTCTGCACGCAATGGCGGGCGAGTAAGGAGGCACGTCGATGGACGGGTCGTTAAATCCGGCAGACGGTTTTGGTCTGTTTGTATTATTGGTGTCAGGTCTACTGGCGCTTCTGCGTGGCTTTGTTCGCGAGGCATTGTCAGTCACAGCCTTTGTTGCCGCGTCCCTGGCCACACTCTGGTCCTATCCGGCCCTCATCGGCCCAGCCCGCGGCATGATCGACCCCGATTGGCTTGCTCCGGTCGTCGCGGTGACCTTTGTTTTTCTGCTGATCTATCTGGCTGTCACCTTCGTCACCAGCTCGCTCTCGACCGGTCTGGCCAAGGGCGAAGAGGTCAATGTCGTTGACCGGACCCTTGGATTTTCATTTGGAATTGTGCGCGGGCTGGTCATCCTCGGTTTGGCGACAATTGTCGCCGCCCAAACCCTAGGCCATCAGGGGCAACCGCCCACATTCATTACCGAGGCGCGCATATACCCCTTGGTCAATGCCACTGCGAGAGCTCTACAAACACTCGCCCCTGAAGGTTCACGGATTGCCAATTCGCAACCTATGCCTGACGCGGCCTATGACCCAATTGCAGAAACAATAAGAAATGATGACACGACCTATAGAAGTCGCGATCGAAACCGACTAGATGACCTCATCAACGAGACGACAGATGACTAGGATGACGCTGGATGAGCGAAACAGACGCCCTTCCCACTTCACTGACCTACGACTCCGAGACTGATCGGCCTCAGGAAGAATGTGGTGTTTTTGCCGTCTATGGCAGTGACGACGCAGCGGTCCTGACGGCGCTCGGTTTGCACGCGCTGCAGCATCGCGGGCAGGAAGCTTGCGGTATTGCCACCCATGACGGATCTCGGTTCCACATAGAGCGGTATCTCGGCCTCGTCGGCAAACATTTTACGTCCCCAGATTTACCCAATCGCTTGCCAGGACGAGTCGCGATTGGGCACACGCGCTACTCGACGCAAGGCGCATCCGTACTGCGAAATGTGCAGCCCCTTTACGCCGATGTCCGCGGCGGCGGTATCGCACTGGCCCACAACGGAAATTTGACAAATGCGCGCGTCTTGCGCGAAGAGCTGGTGCCTAATGGAGCCATCTTCCAGTCCACCAGCGACAGTGAAGTCGTTCTACATCTCGCAGCCCAGTCAACCAAGACGAAAGCCGTCAATCGAGTGCTGCATGCACTCAAGCAAATCGAGGGCGCATTTTCTTTCGTTATTATGGTGAATGACGAGTTGATCGCAGCGCGAGACCCTTACGGAATCCGCCCGATGGTTATGGGTAAATTGGGCGATTCAATCATTTTCGCGTCAGAAAGTTGCGCCCTCGACATGGTGGGTGCCACTCTCATCAGGGATGTGGAGCCCGGCGAGGCCGTGGTTGTCAGTGAGGGCAGTGTGCGCAGCGAGCGGTTTGCACCATCCCGTACAGCGCGCCTGTGTGCCTTTGAATACATTTACTTCGCCCGACCTGATTCCGTCATGGGTGGGCGCTCCGTGTATGAAGCCCGCAAGCAAATGGGCCGTCAGCTGGCACTAGAAAACCCGGTCGAGGTGGATGTCATTATCCCGGTTCCAGATAGCGGCGTGCCTGCAGCTATAGGATATTCCGAAGAAAGCGGCATTCCGTTTGAGCTGGGTATTATCCGAAGTCACTTCGTTGGCCGGACATTTATCCAGCCCACACAGGATCGACGTGATCTATCTGTTCGCCTCAAACACTCCGCCAATGCCGCGGTGGTAAAAGGCAAACGGGTCTTGCTCATCGACGATTCTATTGTTCGCGGGACCACGTCGTTGAAAATCGTGCGCATGATGCGTGAAGCGGGTGCCACAGAAGTTCATTTTCGTTCCGCGTGCCCGCCGATAAAATTCCCGGACTTTTACGGAATCGATATGGCCGGTCAAAAAGAATTGATGGCAGCGAATCTCGATCTCCAGTCGATGACCGAGCGATTAGAAGCTGACAGCCTCGACTTCCTGACCGTCGACGGCATGTACCAGGCGATCGTCGGCGAACCTCGCAACAACCGCGTGCCCCAGCTGGCCGATCATTATTTCACTGGCCAATACCCAACACGCCTTGTCGATCACGATCGTGATCTTTCTGACAAGGAATTCCAGCTCTCACTTCTGGTAGATGCATGACACAGATTGACCTCACCGGGCGCGTTGCGCTCGTCAGCGGCGCCTCCCGCGGCATTGGCCAGGCCATGGCTCTGGAAATGGCGAAGGCCGGCGCACATGTGATCGCTACAGCGCGCACCCAAGGCGGACTTGAAGATCTCGATGATGCGATCAAGCTGGCCGGTGGTAGCTGCACACTCGTTCCATTGGACCTGCAAAGCCCGGATGGCATTGAAAGCCTTGGAAACATCGTCCAGGAACGATGGGGAAAACTCGATATATTACTGGCCAGTGCGGGACAATTGGGGACGCTGACACCTGCGGCCCAAATTAAATCCAAAACCTGGAATGAGGCGATCGGCGTAAACCTGATGGCGCCAGCCCGGTTCATCCGCTCTTTCGAGCCGCTGCTGCTTGAGGCCGATGCTGGACGTGCGGTCTTCATCTCTTCCGGCGCCGCTGCATCACGCCGCGCCTTCTGGGGCGCCTACGCAGCCAGCAAGGCTGCTCTGGACGCGCTGGTTCAAAGCTGGGCGGAAGAGCATGTCAAAAACGCACTCGGCATCAATCTAGTCTATCCGGGGGCTATGCGAACAGCGATGCGCGCCAAAGCTTTTCCGGGTGAAGACCCACAGACCCTGCCGGAACCGCAAGCGCTCTGGCCCCTCATAAGCGAGCTGGTCGACGATAATTGCGACCGGCACGGTGAAATTATTCGTTTTGAAGCACAGCCCGTCGACGCCTGATCGACTGGCTCCCTGCGAATAAAAAAACACGGCTCGCAATCGCGGCCGTATTTTTTATTGTATCCGTGCATTGGACAGATCAGTCGTCCTTGTCCACATACGGGTTCTTGCCCGCTTTAACAAACAATCGAATCGGCACGCCAGGCAATCCAAATGCCTCACGCATACCATTGATCAAATAGCGCTTATAAGCCTCCGGTAAAGCACCGGCGCGCGAACACATCAACACGAATGTTGGTGGGCGAGACTTTGTCTGAGTCAAATAACGGGGCTTGATCCGGCGACCATTGACCGCAGGTGGCGGGTGTCGCTCAATCATTTCAGCGAGCCAGTCATTGAGATCACGGGTCTTGATGCGCGCATCCCAATTATTGTGCAATTCAGTCAGAGCCGGCATCAATGTGTCGAGGCCCTTATTGCGCAGGGCGCAGATCGGCAAAAACGGTGCGCCACTCATCTGAGGCAATAGCCGCTCAAACTCAATTTTCATTTCCTTGAGCGCCGCCTCACGATGCGGCAGAAGGTCGGTTTTGGTGATTGCTACGGCCACCGCCCGACCTTCCTTGTAAGCCATGTCGGCAAGGTGAAGATCCTGCTTTTCGAGCGGATGTTCGGCATCCATGAGCATCAAAACCACTTCGGCGAATTTCACAGCTCGTAAAGTATCTGCAGCACTCAGCCGTTCGAGGCGGTCATTGACCTTGCCGCGCTTCCGCAAGCCGGCGGTATCATGAAGTCGGACGCGCCGACCATCCCATTCCCAGTCCACCGCGATCGCGTCGCGTGTGATACCGGCCTCCGGACCTGTAATCAGCCGATCTTCGCCGATCATGGTATTGATCAAGGTCGATTTACCGGCATTGGGTCGACCGATAACCGCGATCCGCAAGGGTGGCTCGGTATCTTCGGCTTTACCGACACGGCGAAACTTATCCCCGAGCGCTTCGCGCAAGCCGGTATACAACTCTCCCATGCCATCGCCATGCGCCGCAGACACGGCAATCGGGTCACCCATTCCGAGGGAAAATGCATCCATCAGGCCGGGCCATCCAGCCCTGCCCTCACACTTATTGGCAAGGATCAGAACGGGCTTGCCTGATCGACGCATCACGTCGGCAAAAATCTCATCCAGGGGTGTCAGGCCGGCGCGGCCGTCGATAATCAGAAGGCACAGGTCTGCGTCGGCGACCGCAATTTCCGTCTGGGTGCGCATCTCTGCGTCCAGGCCGTCTTTTTCGCTGTCGTCATAGCCCGCCGTATCTATCAGGACGAGCTCCATATCGCCCAGGCGACCGCGTGCCTCGCGACGATCACGTGTCACGCCTGGACGATCGTCAACGATCGCCAGTGGCTTACCGGCCAAGCGGTTAAAGAGTGTCGATTTTCCCACATTAGGCCGCCCAAGGACGGCGATGCGGGGTGCTAAAGGGTCCATATCAGCGGAGTGCTATCAGCCTTGCTTCGTCTGTCAGCACATAAATCGTCTCATTGGCGATCACAGGTGCGACAAACACATCATCAGAAAGAGTGAACTCACGAACCAAACTACCGTCATACGCGTTCAAGATTGCCGCATCCCCGGTGCTCGACGCCAAGAAGACGCGTCCACCTGCAATGACAGGACCTGACCACGCGATCCGGTTTTTACGACGGTTCGGGTTTTCAAACAGATCCAGCGAAGTGATCCAGCTGATCGTTCCCGTCAACCGGTTTACGCAGACAACCTCAGCTTCAGTCGTCACCACATAGAGATAATCACCAACAACCCATGGCGTATGTAGGCCACCGGCAGGCAAGGTCCAAAGGCGCTCTCCTGTGCGCAATTCAACAGCGACGAGCACACCAGAATGGCTCATTGCATACACCACACCATCAAGAATAACGGGGCTGCCCGCGACGTCGTTAATCGCTGACAACGCGGTAGAATTGCCGGATCGAGTAAGGCTGTCGGACCAGATCGGATTTCCGTTTTGCGCCCGCAAGGCAACTAATTCTCCAGAGGCAAAGGGCGCAACAACAATATCCCCCAGAACGGCCGGGCTTGGTGATGTCAGAAGCCGGGCAGATTCCACAATGCCCTGATAGGTCCATTGAACTGCCCCAGTCGCCATATCCAATGCCAGTAACTCATTGTCATCGCTGGAGACATAAATCCGCCCCCCAGATGCCGTCGGAGCACCATGGAAGGGAATCAAAACAGTCGTCCGCCAAATTTCAGTGCCTGTCGCAGCGTCAAGCGCCACAAAAAATTTGCCGCCGGAATGCGCGTAAATGCGGCCCTCATCAAACGACAAGCCACCACCAAACGCCATCCGATCATTCCGACTTTCGTCTTCAAGAAGGGTCGTCCAAAGGCTATTTCCGGTGGTTTCGTCAACCGCGACCACAGATCCCCGCGCATCAATCATGAAGACACGGCCATCCGCGACAACCGGGCGCGCATTCAATCGGCGATCATTACTCGATCCTTCGCCTACGCTTTCCCGCCAAACAACATCCAGCGCACCGCTAGCCGCAGTGTGTTGCAGAGCGTGTGTCGGATATCCGCCCGGCTGTGGCCAGAGCGTGTTGACATAGGCCGGGGGTAGTTCAATCGCGGCTTGCACAACATTCGGATCCACCTGAAGGCTTTGCTCAAATGTTAGGATGGAGATACGACCATCCGTTGGCGCTTCGACCTCATCCTCGGACGAATTAATCATGTTCCCAATGCCCTCAATCGGATTTGGGATCGAGGAACACGCCGCGAGCGGTGTCAGGGCGATTGCCAGAATGGCGGCTCGTAAACGCTTTACATTATTCATCGTTTGCTTCCTCGGCTTCATCAGCCACTGGCTCAACACTCGCACTTTCCACATCATCCCCACCATTTGTCATGTCGGCAGATGTGGGTCCGTCCACGGATTGCGGATCAGCGATAACATCAGTCTCCGGCAATGAAACGCTTTCCTCACGCACATTGGGAGCGACTTGTTCAAGGATTGCAAGGGCTTCATTGGCCCGAGCCACAACATATTGAGGAATATCGTAGTCGAGGGTCTGGATGGTCAGTCCCTGATAAGCCCGTCGCGCTTGTTCATAATTTCCCGCACGCAGTGCTGCGGCGGCAATGGTTTCGCGCGCCAGGTACCGGTACGGAGCGCCGTTATCCGTCAGCGCGGAAAGTCGTATCTCAACGTCGCTGAAGGACAGCACCTCCCAGCGAGCCCAGACGGCTTTCAATTTTGCCATATCTGAAATCACTGGATCGGAAGCACTCGCTGCGGCACGATCAAAATAACCACCGGCAGCCTCGTTGTCGCCCTCATCGAGGGCGATCGCAGCCCGTTGCAGCAAGGCCAGCGTTTCATATCCCGCCGACTGTGTCGCAGCCAGGGTTTCAAACCCCGCCCCGGCCAAGGCAAGATTGCCGGCCTCATACTCGGTCTGAGCTGACATGAACTGGTCGGCGGATACCTGCTTTGCGCTCGCATCCATAGAAGACCAGATCTGGTAAGCCGCTGCCAAAACAATCACAATCAGAGCCGCACCCAGGGCAAGCGGCCCCCATTTGCGCAACATTTTATTGTATTCGTCGTTGCGAATTTCTTCTTCGACTTCTTCAAAAACATCGACCACGTCGAGCAGGCTCCGTAACTTCTAAATAACGTGGCGGGACACTAGCGTCCGGTGGGCTCAGCGGCAACCGGACTCAACCGTCGGCACGCTTCACAGCATAGACCTGCGCTGACGTTGGAAATGCCCGGTTTCGAACATCGGTCGCATACTGACGGACAGCCGCCTCTGTGCGCTCCGCCATATTCTCGTATCGCTTAACGAATTTCGGGGTCCATTCAAACACGCCTAGCATGTCTTGTGTGACCAAAATTTGCCCGTCACAGGCGGCTGAAGCCCCAATTCCGATCGTTGGCGCTGAAACGGCCTCTGTGATCTCGCGTGCCAAATCCTCGGCCACACCTTCGATGACGATAGCAAAGGCGCCGGCCTCATCCGTGGCCACCGCCTCATCTATCACACGCTGACGCGAGGCGATTGTGCGGCCTTTGACCTTATAGCCGCCATCGGCGAGGGCGGCCTGGGGGCGAAGACCGATATGGCCGATGACGGGTATTGAACGCTCGGTCATGAAGCGAATCGTTTCCGCCGCATAGGTACCGCTCTCGATCTTGATCGCCTGACACCCGGTTTCCCGCATCACTTTGGAAGCATTCTCAAACGCCTGTTCCGGTGATTTTTCATAGGTCCCGAAGGGCATATCGACCGCAACGAGTGCCTGCTTGGCACCGCGCATCACGGCCTTGCCGTGCATGATCATCATCTCAAGCGTGACGCCGATCGTGCTGTCGAGCCCGTGCACCACCATGCCCACACTGTCGCCCACAAGGAGGAGCTCACAATGGGGGTCCAGCAGGCGTGCCATGGGGGCATCATAGGCGGTCAGACACACGAGTGGCTCTTCACCCTTACGGCTGCGGATATCCGGGGCCGTAATGCGGCGAATTTGAGTTTGCGCAGACATAAAAACGCGGCCTCCTGAACCAAGAACCCGCGAACCTATCGCATGCCAGCGGAGGGCAAAAGCTCTAGAAGATGCGCTTCGGCAGTATCAATGCCACCGTTCCGACTGCGAACGCCAGAGCCACAGTGGCCATCGCCTCGGGCGACAACAGAAGCGTCAAATTCGACATCAAGCCTTCAGCGGGCATCTGCATATTGGAAAACACGCTTTCCAGCTGCGTCCCGGCTACGGCCGATCCCGTAGTGCCAGCGCCGCCAAGCATCAGTGTTCGCTTGCGGTCCGGATTCGCCAGCTTGTCGACAACCCGTTTGGCGAATGCGTTTTCTTCAGCTTCATTATCCAGCGTCTCAGTCGCTGAGGCGAAGGCGGCTTTGAGCCGTGCATCGAATGCGTCATCCATAGTCATGATACCGTCTCCTCTGCCTCGTTAAAGAAAGCCTGCATCTTTGCACGCCCTCGGTTGACGTGGGACTTCACTGTTCCCAGTGGCATCCCGGTCGCTTCAGACGCTTCTGAATGCGACATTCCACATGAATAGCATAACACTATGGCTATTCGCTCTTCTTCTTTCAACGTTGCCAGGGCGCGGTCGAGGTCCACAACGGACCCCATATCCCTGGGCGCTTCAGTATCTTCCATCCCGCCCTTGAAGCGCTCCATCGCCTTTTCCGTTGATTTCCGCTTCCGTGCGGATTTCAAAAATTCGGTATAGGCGATGGAACAGAGCCAGGATTTGAATGTACCAGTACCCTGGAAGCTGCTGATTTTCTCGAACGCCCGGATGAAAGTGTCCTGGGCAAGATCGTCAGCGAGGGCGTGGTTGCGGCACATTCGGTTGAGCATGCCCCTCACGAGGGACTGGTGGCGTCGAACCAATTCTCCAAATGCCGTACTATCACCAGTGGCAATAATCAGCGCAGTGAGCTCTTGGTCAGACGCCGCCATGGGTTAGTCCTGATCCGAGTCTTCTTTTTTGGCCGTAAAGCCAAAACCCAGCAATACCAGCCCGATAAAGCCAGGGAAGGCTGCAATTCCGTTAAAGACGCTCTGCGGGAAATCGTCGTCCAAGCCAGTCATCGTCCAGCCAAACACAACGATAGCTGCGGCAACCGCCATCAAGATAGCTCCGGTCTTCATATCGCTGCCGGTATCTTTCTTTGCGCCCAAAGCTCGAATAGTTGCTGGTGTCAGCTGCTGACCGGCTCGGATGGCCTCTTCAACAGTGTTCAATACCGCAGCGCGGCGTTTGGTCCCGCCACTAATTGAAAAATACACGATTGCTGCAACCATCAGGAAGGGCGACATTGCGACCATCATAATTGTTACGTCCATCTCAAATTCTCCTGTCTCTCTTGCGGCACGCTCTGCACCGCCTTCTGACCCTTAGATGCGTGGCAAGCGGTTTTGGATGCAAAGCAAACTCAGAAAATCGCTACACCAAACAAAACCGCGTGATACCGCATGATCACCATGGCGATCAGGAAGCCGACAATGATCGCCGTCAGATCACCGCCCCAGCCCTTGACGACGGGTGGAGGCGTATCGCGCAGCGAATGCGAGATAAACGAAATTATCGACCAAACTAGAAAACTCGCAAACAGGACGACCGACGGCAGCGTACTGTTTGCCAGAAGATGGGCACCCGCCCAGACGGTTACGCCCGCAAGCATCGGGTGGCCCACAGTGTGTCGGATATGGCCCGGTGCAAAACTGGCAACGAGTAAGATCATGGAGACAGGCACTGCAAAAAGGGCCACATCGCGGCCCCAAGCCGGCGCGGTCCAAATCATCATGTCCCGGTCGGCCTGCCCCATACCAAATATAATGAGGCCAAAACCAGCAAGCGATATTCCGGTATAAATTAGCTTGAATTGGGCTTCGCCCGCTTGCTGGCGCAATGTGTTCCGAAATTCTGGGAACACGCCGAGCAGGTGTGCGCCGATGAACATGACCAGACCGGCCATCAGATACAGCATGCCAATTCCCCCACTCTTATCCTGTGCAAACTATAAGTTATTCCCAGGCCAATGGCGCGTCATCACGTGCCAATTCTCAGTGAGGCGGGCCTGATCCCACACCTCGCCTCGCTCAAACCGCGCTTCGCAATACCACTTAGAACAAATTGAGACGCGGTAGGGACAGCCGAATCCGGTGCATCGCGACATACCGTCCAACCCATGTCAGCGCCGCAACACCGCCCAGCGCGACATATACATTTTGTGGCATCGACATCATTCCAACGAGGTTTGCGCTGACCAATGGAGCCGTCAGGACAAAGGCGGTTCCCAACAGCGCCATTACCGTACCCTTGACCACAAGATCCAGGGCGAGACGTCGGCCAGCCACACGGTTCATCACAGCCATTCGAAACGATGGGTCCACAGCGGGTGCTTCATCAGCCTTAAACAGTGCTTTTAACGGATCTTGATCAGTCATCGTCTACTCCCAAAATCTCGACCAGCCGGGCCCGGCCTCGCGAGACGTGTGACTTTACCGTACCAAGCGGCAAATCCAAAACACCCGCCGCGTCACCGTGAGACCACCCGCCTGCAAGGCACAAGGCCACAGCGGCGCGCTGATCGCCATTCAATTGCCCCATCGCTTGGGACAGGGCGATATTCATTTCCGGTTGAGGTTCAGCCGTGTTGTCCTGCAACTCGCTCCAGGCGGTATCCCGCTTTCTCGACCGCGAAGCCGATCGCGCCATTCCCTTCGCCTTACGCCAGGCAATGGAAAACAACCAGGTCTTCAAATGCGCGGCCGTCTTCAGCGTGCGCAATGACGTCCACGCCGCAAGAAATGTTTCCTGCGCCAGATCATCGGCATCGGCCTCGTGACCGCACACGCGCCGCAAAAAGCTGCGCACCGCCTGCTGATGGCGGTCCACAAGCCTTGCGAAGGCACGATCCGAGCCCGACCGGGCCGCTGCCACCAAAGCAGCGTCCGTCGGGGTGCCAGACATCAGTCGTTCCGGCGCTTGCCGCTAAACATGGAACTGCCAAGAAAGGCCAAGCACAGGACGGCAAGGATCGCCGCAACGAAATACATACTCTCAGCATCGCCGAAAACTTCCAGATACCCGGTCACCGCAAAGACTGCGGACAATCCGGCAAACAAGAAGATCACAAAGGCATTGCCGCCACCGCCATGACGCCCGTGGCCGTAATCGTCCTCATCCTCATAGTCGTGACGATTCTGAACACTGGCTCCGCCTCGTGCGATAGCATCCATCAGGCTGGCCGGTGGTTCCTTGCCACTGGCGGCATAGGTTTTCACAAGGTCCAGATTAGCCTGGTGCCGCCGATAGCGCATCCAGCTGCTCCATCCGCCTGCGACAAACCACGCCAGGGGGAATAACAGCCACCAATAGTCTTCAAACAGCTCAACCATCGAATTTACCTCTCAATTCAAATTCCGTCTTCATGACTTAGTCGCCACCAACACGGCGTTTGGATGCAGGATATGTATTTATTCCTGAAACACAGCCAGCAATTCATCTACCGTCGGACGAACCCGGTAATTGTCTGTTTCGTGAGTCCACAAGATTTCGCCGCC
>JAQXCQ010000161.1 GCA_029251785.1 Maricaulis sp.
ATTGGTCAGGTCAGCGAAGTGGCGAGCCAGACAGCGGCGCTATTTCAGGCCCTGGAACGCCCGGTGATGACCAATCTGGATGCCCTGTTTGAGGCCGACGCCCTGACCGAGATCTGGCCTGCCCCGCTGCCGGATTTGTATTTTGGTGAGCTGGTGACGCTGACCGCGCGTTTGGAAGCGGATGGCGGCGTGATGATCCTTGAGGGTGAGCTGGCCGGTGAGACCTGGCATCAGAGCGTCTCGCTGGCCGACGCGCAACCCGCCTCGGGCATTGCCACGCTATGGGCGCGCAATCGTATTCGCGGGCTGGAAGAATCCCGTTTCACCGGTGCGCCTCAAGCAGCGATTGATGCGGCTGTGCTGCAGACCTCGCTGGACTTCCACCTCGTCTCCCGCCTGACCAGCCTTGTCGCCGTCGATGCCACCCCGGCCCGCCCCGTGGGCGAACGCCTCGCCTCCACCAATGTGCCGCTAATGGTGCCCGAGGGCTGGGACTTTGAGGCGGTGATGGAGGAGGCTGAACCGGCCGAGAATTACGACGCGGCGTTGACCGGCGATGTGCTGGCCCGTCTGCGCGCCTCGCAGGACCCGGCGGCGGCGCCGAAGAATAGCGATGGCATCGCCCTGCCCGCCACCGCCACACCGCGCGGCCTATTGATGCTAATCGGACTGATCCTGATGATTTGCGCCCTGGTGTGGATGGTCACGCATGAAGAACGTCGCCTGTGGTAATTCGCACACGAAATATGTTCAAGTCCCGACGGACCTTGCTGCGAAATCGATGGAAGCAGGCGCTGGCCGCACTGGTGCTCGCGGTTGGTGCGGTGATGGTCGGGCAAGGCCTGTTTATCGGGGCCAAGGCACAGATTGCCCAGATCCTGCTCGAGCGGGCGTGGTCGCGGGCACTGGACGGAGAGTCGGCGCCATCACCATGGCCCTGGGCCGATACCTGGCCCGTGGCCCGGCTCTCCGCTCCCGGCCACGATGAAGACGCGATCGTGCTGGCCGAAGCCGGCGGCGAAGCCCTCGCCTTCGGCCCGGCTTTGTTGGCCGCCTCGGTCGCCCCCGGCTCCCCCGGCACCAGCGTCATCGCCGCCCACCGCGACACGCATTTTGAATTTCTAAAGGATCTGGTGCCCGGCGATTTGATCGAGGTGGAAGGCACAGACGGCGACATCATCCGCTTCCGCGTCACCCACACCGACATCGTCAATGCCGACCGCTCCGGCATAGAACCGATCGGCGGCCCACCACGGCTTGCCCTGGTAACGTGCTGGCCGTTTGGCGGCGTGATGACAGGGCCGGACCGGTATGTGGTGTGGGCGGATATCGTGCCGGAAGCGTCGACCGGAGATGCGGGGAGTTAGGGCAGGCTTTGGCCCATCCCATGTCGCCTGTCAGGCGAATGTGCTATGCTGACGCGCCGCTTGGGGGAAATTATGAAAATTCTGGCTCTGGTATCTGGCTTGTTTCTGACGATCATTCTAACGCCGCCGGCACAGGCGGCCTGCGAGGTCATCGTCACGTTTGAGAACACGTCCGACAATACGATGATCTTCCTGCCGCAACATGCGCAGACCCGCACACGGGCCGGGACCTGGCGTCGGATGTGGCGCAATGAGACCGAAGTACAGGTCAATCCGGGCTCAAATCTGGTAATGACCTATGAGGCGGCCAATTGTAATTTCAATGTTCGGCGGCAATGGAAGTTTGTCATGGATCGCGAGATTTGTGTCGACCAAAATCGACGCCGTGACGATGGTGAATCGACGGTAATCGTCACCAATGTCTATGCAGGCGGTGGTGGCATTCGTCTGCCCCGGGGGCCGCGCGCCGCCGATCCCGATGAAACGATCACGGTCAGATATCCGGCCTCTGGCTTCGTCCAGACAAATACCATGGATCCTCGCTATACGACCGGGGTCGGCAACGGCCGGATCAGGCCGGATTATCTGGAGCTGACCGTCGACACACTGGGCGCTGCCTGCATGGCGGCGCGCTGATACGCCGCGTGTAGATCAATATTTCAGTCCCCCGACGCAACTCCGTTTCCGTTCGACTTCCCCATAATCTAGACTAGGTTGAGTGCTTGGACTCGATTGGGACGTGCCATGAGAAATGCAATTTTTGTCGTCGCGCTGGCAGCCGCGGCGGGTGCGGGCTGGTTTGTCACGCAGGGATCGCGGGACACGGCGGCACCCAGTCAAAACACGCTACGGCAAGACGTAGCACCGACGGAAGCGGAGTCCGCCGCAGCCTATTTCATCTCGACGTCGATCCCTCCGGTATTGCAAATTGCCGGGGAACCACTGGCGCTCTCAACGCTGGAAGAACGCATGGCGTTTCATGGCGTGCCAGGCGTTTCGATCGCATTTCTGCGCGATAGCGAGGTGGAATGGACGCTGACCGCCGGTGTGCGGGATGTCTCTACGGGCGAGCTGGTGGACGAGAACACCATGTTTCAGGCGGCCAGTATTTCCAAGCCCACTTTTGCCACCACGCTGATGATGTATCGCCAGGTCCACGGTCTCGATCTGGACGCCGATATCAATACGCTGCTGACGCGTTGGCAGCTGCCCGCGCATGCGTGGCAGGACACGCAGCGCGTCACATTACGGCGTCTGCTGAGCCATAATGCCGGCACGACGGTGCACGGCTTTCGCGGTTATGGGGCGGGTGAGGACGTGCCGACGACGATTGAATTGCTGGAGGGCCGTGCGCCGTCTGAATCCGATCCGGTGATTGTTGATATCGAACCGGGCAGCGCCAGCCGCTATTCCGGCGGTGGCACCACGATTGCCCATTTGGCCTTCGAGGATCAAAGCGGCATGTCCCTCAATGAGGCGGCCTCAGCCTATCTGTTTGAGCCGCTCGGCATGACCCGCTCGGCCTATGCACAGCCGCTCTCGGCGGCGCTGTCAGACAATGCCGCTACGGCACACGGCTCTGACGGTCAACCTATTCCCGGCAATGCCCACAACTACGCGCCGATCATGGGCGCTGCCGGATTGTGGACCACGCCGGGCGATCTGATGCGGATGGCGGGCGGCATTCAGCGCGCCCATACCGGGCTGGATGAAAACTGGATGCAGCAGGACACCGCCAATGCCATGCTGTCGCGCCAGTTTGAGGGGCTTGGCATCGGCTTTCGGGTCGGCGGCGAGGATGCGATTACCAATTTCAACCATGGCGGCTCCAATGTCGGCTTTCGCGCGCGTTTCTTCGCCCATACAGACACGGGCGATGGCATTGCGATCATGACTAACAGCTCCAATGGCGGCGATCTGATCTATGAAATCCTGACCGCCGTCAGCAGCCATTACGGCTGGGAGGATGGCTGGGAGGTCGACGTCAAACACGTCGTTGAAATGAGCGAGGCCCGGCTCGACAGTTTCACCGGCCAATACCGCCTCGCTCGCGCCGACCAATTGCCCACCTCCATCTCCCGCGATGGCGACATCCTGCTGCTAAACGCCCGCCCCTACATGATCGACATCCCCCTGCGCCCTGATGGGGAGGACAGCTTCTTCGCGATGAACGGCATGGCCGTGAATTTCACACGCGATGAGGCCGGGGATGTGGTGTCGTTTACGTTTTATGGCGGGGTGTTGGCGGAGCGGGTTGAGGGGGAATAGTGGGGAGAGGTGTGTTGACCAATTCATTTTTAAGGCGACTGATTCATCTAGGGTGTGCTTCATTTTCGCTGAGTGCGTGTGCTCTCGCTCAGGAAAATTCTATCGAGCACCCGAGAACAAATGATCTTTTCGATCAATTCAGAAGCGCCTTCCATAGCGATCAGGCGGATCAGATCTCGGCATGCAGATGTGCTGATTTTGAATTTGCTGATTATTTGACATTGCCTAATGTTTCGGAAAATGAAGTCAGTCTCGATCGAGTAGTTATCTGGGTAGAACCTGCTCGAAGTGAGCAAGAAGAAATCTTCTTTTCCGGATTATTCAACAACCCACGTTTTGTCTTGCAAGCGGCGGGAATTATGTCGTCATTCACCGACGATCGGGAAGCAGCGAATTTTAGAATTTCCTATCGAGACGTCGAGGAAAACACGAGCGAGATTGGGTTGAGGGGGAGCACCTACAAAAACGATCAGTGCTTTATTGAAAATGACGGCACTCTGGATTTGGTATTTTTCGCTAACCCAGAACCGCTTGACGATGCCGCGCACAATGCGAGGGCATTATGTGTCGGCAATGCGATCATCGAAGTGCTCGGATTGCCTATCCAATTGGACGAAAATGACGTCTATCCTGTGTCTGGATTCGGGGAGGCACCGTCCGGAATCACAGTTGAATACCGCAACAACTTGGTGGGGATGAGAAGAAGCAGACCAATCTCTTGCCTCACTTCCGCTTATCGATTTTTGGGCAACCATCGTGTCTCGTTTTCGCAGTACTTAGAGACTCTACTTCGCGCAAGAGAAGCAGAGGACAGCTCCATACAACAAATTTGCCATCGAAATCAATAACTTCCTGACAACACTTCAGAATCGAGACGACGCCCGGGATGTGGTGTCGTTCACGTTTTACGGCGGTGTGCTGGCGGAGCGGATTGAGGGGGAGT
>JAQXCQ010000172.1 GCA_029251785.1 Maricaulis sp.
CTCGCCGAGGGGCGCGGCATCAATATGGGCGATGGCTGGGAAACCCGCCGCCGCCGTCAACCCGGCCATGACTGGCTGGTGATGGCGCTGGGTGCCCGCGGCACGATCAGCCGCGTCGAGATCGACACGGCCTTTTTCCGCGGCAATTTTCCCGACGGGGCGTCGCTGCAAGTCGCCGACCTTTCCAGCAATGCCGACGTGCAACTCGACGCAGAAGAGGGCGGCAACACCACGCAATGGACAGAGCTTCTACCGCGCCAGAAGCTGACCGCCGACACGATCCACCATTTCGGTGCCGACAAGCTGACGCAAGTCGGCCCCGTCACCCACGTCCGCATCAATATCTACCCCGACGGCGGCGTCTCCCGCCTGCGCATCTTCGGCACCCGTACGCCATGATCATCACGCCCCGTCCTTTGACCGCCGAGGCCTTCAAGCCCTTCGGCCAGGTGATCGAGACCAATGGCCACAAGCCGGTGATGATCAATGAGGGCACCACCGAGCGCTATCACGCCCTGGCGGGTGTCGATGTGGGCGAGGGCGGAGGCATAATCTCCATCTTTCGAGGCTCGCGCCGTCCGCTAGAAATCAAGATGCTCGAACGCCACCCGCTCGGTTCGCAAGCCTTCTATCCACTTGAAAAAGCTGCGTGGATACTGGTCGTTTCGCAAGCCGAACGACCGGGGTCTGGCGATCTGGAGGCCTTTGTCGCGACGGGCGATCAGGGCGTTCAATACGCCAAGAATACCTGGCACCACCCGCTATTAGTCTTGCAAGAGACGCAGGACTTTTTGGTGGTTGATCGCGAAGGCGCTGGGGAAAATCTGGAAGAGATATTCTTTGATGCCGTGACGGTGAAGTTGGGGCAGTAACCCCTTCTCCCCAAGAGGGTGGCGGGGGAATCATTGTGTGTCGTAAGCCACCGACATCTGCATGAAGTCCCGGAACCAGCGTCGCCTTGGTGCCTACCGGGCCAGCAGGCGAGACAATGAAGTGCACGCCAGCTCATGGCCACTCGAGCAGCCCCGCTGGTATGCGGATCGCGCGGCGGCGGGAGCGCGCTCAATGTACTCGCTATTCATATAGAGATCGCCCAAAGCGTAGCACGCTTGAGGTTTTGGGCCATGGCAATCAGCTTCGATCAGCGACAAATGGCGGTGAGCATACCGCCGAATTTCGTCTGCTTCGCCGCCGTGGATTTCAAGTGCCTGTTGCGCCCATATGCAACCCAGAGCGCTGGATGCAGTGCATGCCCGGTCAAGCAAAATCATGCCCTCGTCATAATCATCCAGACCATTTTGGCCGTGCGCGTAATACACGCCGAGAATGGCGCAATAATCCGCACTGCCCCGATCGCAAATCAAACGCAATATTTGAGCGGCTCGAAGTGAATTTTGTTGAACGCCCGTACTGTCAAAGAATGCATTTGCTACCGCTTCACAGGACCCTAAGTGTTCCAAACCGCAGGCGATCTCATGGTAACGAAACGCCTCCTCATCATTCCTGGAAACGCCACGCCCCTCAGCAAAAGCCACGCCCAAATTGTGACAGGCTTCAGCGTCGCCAGATTGGCATTGCTGGCCGCGTTCAGCCAGTGCGGCGGGAAGAGTTTGAGACCAAGCTGCGCTAGCGCCCGCGCTTAGAAAAAGAATTAGCGCGCTCAAAATAACCGTCAGTTCAAACTTGTTCATGATCTTTCCGCTCAACGCCAATGGATGGAAAACTGCCGGTTTATAGCCAGAGGCCGATTTTGATCGCAATAGAGAATGCTGTTGCGGCGTGATGCGAGGAGATAGACGCGATAGAGCGTACGGCTACCGTAGGCGTTAGTACCAGTTCACACAATCGCAGGCTCCCAATCGCGCCCAAATCGCCCCTAATCCAGGCTCTGACCGCTAGTCGCTGCCGCCTGCATGGCGTCGTCCAGCGTTGCTGCGATGGTGCCGGAGAAGGCTCCGCCCATGGCTTCGGCCCATTGGTAATATCCCTGGTCGAAGGCTTCCGCTGTGGAGGCTTTGGAATCCAGCAAGGTATCAACCGGCGCGGCAAACGCTTCCTCGGTAAACGGGATATGTCCGAAAATCAGTGGCTCAGGGCCGTTTGATGTATCGGCGATCACGGCATCAAAGATTGTGCAATGCATCACGATTTTACCGTCAAGATTTGCGGCGGATTCTATCCGGCCGATGACGATTCTGGCATTTGGTTCGTCGATGTTTTTGATGCTCCACGCCTGGCCGACCGCGTATTTCTTTATAGGCTCCAATTCAAGATCGCCGTTGAATAGATCGGATTCGCTTCGGTGCCAATCATCCCGAGCGCGACGGTAGGTCGCGCCTGTCCAATTGAGCAGGTTGGATCTGCTTAGACGAGCAATTATGTGTCGGAAATCACCCCCACTCAACCGCCCCACGTCCCCGCGCCTCTAGCGCCGCATTGCATGCCACAAAACACCCACTGCCCAAGAATCCGCGGTAGGCTGAAAGCGGCGATGGATGTGTCGTCTCTAAAATCGTATTCCGTGCCGCATCAATCAGCACCGCCTTCTTCTGCGCGTGGGTGCCCCACAGCAGGAACACCACATCGCCGCGGGTCGCCACATGCGCGATTACCGCATCGGTAAATTC
>JAQXCQ010000122.1 GCA_029251785.1 Maricaulis sp.
TACGTCGTCTGGTCGGTGACACCCGCCTTGCATACGCCCTTGATGGCCGTCACCAACGCGATCTCATCTGTGATCATCGTTGGTGCTCTGCTGGCAGCGGCGGCGCCCTCCTTCCAGCAGGAAGAAGGATCAGGCTTTGCCGCCGGAGCCGGTGTCATCGCGATTGTCCTCGCCAGCGTCAATATATTCGGCGGCTTCCTCGTCGCCCAGCGCATGCTGGCCATGTACAAGAAGAAAGACGCGAAGTGATGCCTCGGTTTCGCTCACGATTATCGCGCCTTTTTCGCCCTGTTTTTGGCAAGACCGCTCTGCTCGCCATGTTTGCGTTTGGCGGAGCGGTCGCCCACGCACAACCCTCCATGGGCGATGGCGTCGTCATTGAATGCCCGGTCACCAACACCATCTTCGGCCCAACCCGCGCGCTGATGACCTGTGCGGATGGCTTCTCCGATGTCTCGGGCCTCCACAATGATGTCGAATTTCCCTATTGGAGCTCACCGGATCATCTATGGCTCGCCGAACGCGCCGTGGATTTAATGGTCTCGGCACCGCGCGACAGTGCCGATCGCCCCATCATCGGTTTCAACATCATGTATCAGGGTTCTGGTCGACCGGGCCGGGTCATGGATGTGCGCGCGCAGTGGAGTTCTGAATCCTCCAACTCGATCACCGGCCGCATACCCTCGAACGCGAGAACGCGCCTCACCCGCCCCGGATTGCAGCCCAATTCGACGGGGACGACCCCCGCATCGAACCAAGCGCCTCAACCCGGCAATGGCGACGGGGTTCAGATTGCATGTCATGTGTCGGAAGATAAGCTGCTGTCTGATCGCAGCCGCTTTACCTGCGCGGACGGGTTCAACTCATCCTGGTCAGGCCTCTACAGCCAGATCGACCTGCGCTACAATATGTCGGCCAATAATCAGTGGATGCTCGAACGCGCCATCGATCTGTTGGCCTCTGCGCCACGTGACAGCGCTTCACGGCCCATCCTGCACTTCAACATCATGTATCGCGGACCCGGCACGCCGGCCTATGCGATGGATGTCCGCACCCAATACTGATCCGGAGAGACACAAACAATGTCCGCCAATATTGCTGCCCTTCTCTACCTGGTTTCCGGCGTATTATTCATTCTCGCCTTGCGTGGCCTGTCTAGTCCGGAGAGTGCCCGGCAGGGTAATCTGTTTGGTATGGCCGGCATGGCCATCGCCATCATCACGACACTGATGATGATCCAGCTCAATGCGGGTATTCTGGCGATGATAGTCGGCGGCATCATTGTTGGTGGCGGAATCGGCGCCATCATCGCCCGGCGCATCCCGATGACGGCGATGCCGCAATTGGTTGCGGCCTTCCACTCACTGGTCGGCATGGCCGCCGTTCTTGTCGCCGCAGCAGCGCTTTACGCTCCCGGCGCGTTTGGAATTGCCGGTGAGCATGGCGGACTTCACACGCTTTCCTTGTTCGAGCTCTCGCTCGGATCTGCCATTGGCGCGATCACCTTCTCCGGCTCGGTGATCGCCTTTGCCAAGCTCAACGGCAATATGTCCGGTGCACCGATCATGCTGCCCGCCAGGCACATGATCAACATCATGATCGGTGGCTTCATGGCGATCATGATCGCCTTCCTGATGGCCTCAGGTGGCGACGCCAAAACCGCCTTCTGGCTGATCACCATCGCCGCACTGGTGCTGGGCGTTACTCTGATCATCCCGATTGGCGGCGCCGACATGCCCGTCGTCGTCTCCATGCTCAATTCTTATTCCGGCTGGGCCGCCGCCGCGCTCGGCTTCACCCTGGAAAACACCGCCCTGCTTGTCACCGGCGCGTTGGTTGGCTCGTCAGGTGCGATCTTGTCCTACATTATGTGCAAGGCGATGAATCGCAGCTTCATCTCCGTCATCCTCGGCGGCTTTGGCGAGACCGGTGAGTCCGCGGCTGCAGGTGGCGATCAGGGCAATGCCAAGCTTGGCTCCGCCGCCGATGCCGCCTTTGTCATGAAGAATGCCGGCAAGGTCATCATCGTGCCCGGCTACGGCATGGCCGTCGCCCAGGCCCAGCACGCACTCAAGGAGATGGCCGACATTCTCAAAAATGAGGGCGTTGATGTCGCCTACGCGATCCACCCCGTCGCCGGTCGCATGCCTGGCCATATGAATGTCCTGCTCGCCGAGGCCAATGTGCCCTATGACGAAGTGTTCGAGCTGGAAGACATCAATTCCGACTTCTCCAACGCCGATGTGGTCTTCGTGATCGGCGCCAATGACGTCACTAATCCCGCCGCCGAGGACGATCCCGGCTCGCCCATCTATGGCATGCCGGTCCTGCAGGTCTGGAAAGCCAAGACGGTTTTCTTCGTCAAACGCTCCCTCGCCACCGGCTATGCCGGCGTCCAGAACCCGCTCTTCTTCCGCGACAACACGATGATGCTTCTGGGCGACGCCAAGAAAATGGCCGAAGAGATCAACAAGTCGCTGGATTAAGCTGGCTCACGTCCGGTTCATAAAGCCGCCGGCAGAGTGCAGGCTGGGAGGCGCATATGTTGATAGAAATGGCCCTGGCAGCCGCCGCTGCAGCGACATCGGGCGAGATATCCGATGATTGCACCTGGAACGGGATCGAATTGCACGGCGACGTTCAGATCGTCGAGAGCTTTGCCGATATCGATGTCGAGATCGTAACCAGCTTTCCGGACCTCGAAGTGAAGGTGGTGGAGAGTTTTCCCGATGATTGCGGGGAATGGAAATTCGTTGAGAATTTCCCGGATTTCACCGTGCGCTTTGTCGAGAGCTTCGGCGATATCGAGATCAAATATGTCACCAGTTTTCCGGGTCTGCCCTAGACAAGACTTCGAGCGCTCCGGTCACAATAATTCGTTGTTTTCTTCCCGAGATCGGGCCTTGCGGACAATCATCGAAGCAGCTGGTTATCGCGCACTGCCCCAGTAATTGAATGCCGCCCATTTTGGTGAGTTCAGAATATAACCGGTCTCCATCTGCTCGATCTCAAACCCGCCCTGCCGCAACAATTTTGGAATATCCCGGGTCAGATGACACCCTCCAGCGAAAGGCTTCCACAGCGGCTCAATCCGATCCTGCCATTTCGCCACGCCGGCATCCGGCGCAGCGCCATGCTCGCAAAATAACAGCTTGCCGCCCGGCTTGAGTACGCGACGCATCCCCTCCAGCGCCCGCACAGCGCCCGGGATCGTGCACAGCGTATAGGTCAGCACCACCGTATCGACACTGCTTGCATCGAGCGGTATTTCCTCGCCCGGCAAATCAATCAACTCCACTGCTACCGGACTGGCCGCAATTGCCGGAGCGGCTTTCTTGCGCATGCCCGCAGACGGTTCCAGTCCATATAGATGCGTCACCCTGGTCGGGTCATACAGCGCCAGATTAGGCCCCGCTCCCATGCCGATCTCCAGCACACGCCCCTCGGCAAACGGCACCACTTTCTCGCGCTGCCGCCGGATCGGAGATTGCGCGCACAAGAACCCGATCAGGTGCGGCAGGATATTCTCCTCATAAAACGACATCAGGCACACTCCGCACAGCGAGGCGCCGCAGGATCTACGTCCAGTCGCTTGGGCTCAATCGCATCACCACAGGCCACGCACCAGCCATACTCATCATCCTCGACCCGGATCAACGCTGCGTCAATTCGCCGGATCTCCGTCGCTCGCCGCGCCTCGGCCGCATTGGCCATCGCCTGCACCTGAATAGAATCCATCCGCGACAATCGCCCAACAGATTGCTGATCCAGCTCCACCGGCTTGCGATCAAGATCGGCCGCCTCGCTCAGCGAGATCAGCTCGGCCTTAAGGGCGAGCAGTATTTGTCGCGGTGTCGCGCTGGAGCTCAACGCCCGGCCATCATGCAGAGCTGCTCGAACATCACATCGACTGCCGCCAAGGCCGTGATCTCACTCGGATCATAAGGCGGTGAGACCTCCATAATATCCGCAGCCACGAGGTTTTCGACATCCAATGCCCGCAGAATGCGCTGCGCCTCATAAGTCGTTAGCCCACCCGGGACCGGCGTGCCGGTCCCCGGCGCGTAAGCCGGGTCAAGGGCATCGATATCGAAGGACATATAGGTTGGTCCGACAAACTTCGGCAGTCGCTCAAGAAAGCCCTCAAGCCCGTTCATGCGCACGTCATCAACCGTCGTCACATTGACCCCGAACTTCTCGACCACACCCAGATCATCACCGGCCGCCAGTGGACCGCGAATGCCGAACTGCCAGGTATTAGCCGGGTTCACCAGCCCCTCTTCGAGCGCATGGCGCAGGAATGCCCCGTGGTGATACTCACAGCCCCAGGCGGCCGGATAAGTATCCAGATGGGCATCAAAATGGATAAAATTGACTGCGCCATATTTTTTGTGGACCGCCCGCAAGAGCGGCAATGTATTGGAATGATCACCGCCAACGCAGATGAATTTCTTGTCGCGCGCCAGAATGTCACCGAAGAAATCCTCGATACGCTGACCCGTTTGTGCCATGTCGATCGGCACGGTCGGGCAATCGCCAACATCGCCAACCTTCAGCTTTTCAACAAAATTGACTTCCCGCGTCATGTGATAGCCGCGCCCCATCGAGGACAGCTCGCGCACCTTCGACGGCGCAAACCGCGCGCCCGGGCGATAGCTCAGCGCCCCGTCATAGGGCAGGCCGGCCAGGGCCACATCATAACCCGCATCCACCGGCACATGCGGCAGTCGGAAGAAGGTCTTGATACCGGCAAAACGAGGCTGTTCGCGTCCGGGGATCGGGGAAAAATCAATATCGCTCATGGAAACATCCAGTCGGGGGTTCGGTCGGGAACCCCATCACCGCAGGTGTTCTAACATGGTCGTTGCGAAGGCGAAATGATCCCCGCCAGCTGCTCTACGACATAACAATCACTGCGGTGGGGGACAGACCAGCTGCGCAATACCGCTGGTTGTTATGCCACATCCCTCCTAGTTTCTCTGTGCAGAGCAAAGGGAAGTTCATGTCCGAGACAATTCTGACGCTGGAAGGCGTCTCCAAGAGCTATTCCGGCAAGCCGGCCGTGCAAAACCTCGGCTTTACCGTTGAACGTGGCACCATTACCGGCTTTCTTGGCCCCAATGGCGCGGGTAAAACGACATCTCTGCGCATGTCTCTGGGCATTCTCGCACCCGATGCGGGCGAAGTTCGACTGTTTGGCAAGAATCCCGGTGCGGCGGCCATGGATCGAGTCGGCTTCCTTCCTGAAGAACGTGGCATCTACAAGAAGATGAAGACGGAGGACGTCATCGTTTTTTATGCACGCCTCAAGGGCATGCACAAAGACAAGGCATTGGATCGTGCGGTCGGAATGCTCAAGGACTTCGATCTCGGCCACACCGTCGGCATGAAGGTCAAGGAACTCTCCAAGGGGATGGCCCAGAAGGTCCAGATCATCTCGACCCTGATCCACGAACCCGAATTCATCATCCTCGACGAACCCTTTTCCGGTCTCGACCCGGTGAATCAGAAATCTCTTGAGGCGATGGTCAAATCCCAGGCCGACGAAGGTCGCACCGTCCTGTTCTCCACCCACGTGATGGAACACGCCGAACGGCTCTGCAACAAGATCATCCTGGTCACTCACGGCAATAAAATCTTTGACGGCTCTGTCGCCGAGGCTCTCGGCGAAGTGCCACGCCGCGTCATCATTGAAGCGCCCGCAGATCAAAATGTCGGCGATATGCTCGGCGCACTCGGCGATGTGGTGGAAGACGACCAGGCCGAAGACGGCAATCGCTGCTGGCATGTCGATATGAAGACCAGCGTTGACGCCCAGGACGTGCTCAAGGCCTGCGTCGATGGCGGCGTCACACTCGCCCGCTTCGAACCGGTCAAAGCGCATCTGCACGACGCCTTCGTGCACATGGTTGAAGCTAGCCCCCACAAAGGTCAGGAGACCGTCTGATGCGCGCTATTTATCTCATCGCCCGCCGCGAATTTCTCTCCTACGTCGCCACCTGGGGCTTCTGGCTGTCATTGGCATCGATGCCGCTCTTTATGGGCCTCGGCATCGGCATTCCCATCTTGATCGAGAGCTCACAGCCCACGCGCTACTACGTTCTGGTCGACGAGACCGGCGGC
>JAQXCQ010000178.1 GCA_029251785.1 Maricaulis sp.
TGGGCGAGGCGAGGCTGTGCCTTCAATGTGGCCAGATAGACGCCGAACAGGCCGGCCAGGGCGGCGGAGACAAACATAAGCGTGCTCATCTTGTCTTGATAAGGCGCGCCGCCGCCAAATCCAACCGGATGTCCTTGATCAGTTTCCAGGACGGACGAGATCGCGATTGAGGACGCGTACCTGCGGGCCGGTGCGCTAGCGAGGGGTAGAAGGAGATTTTGATGTTGCGATTTTCAAAGACTGTACCGCTGGCCCTGACGACCTTGTGTGGGGCGCTGGCCGCGCCCGATCCTGCCCTTGCCCGGGCCGCCGAGGAAACCCTGATCATCAATGCCAATTTGATCAGCCCGGAACGGGCCGAGCTGCTGGAGGATGCCTGGATCCGCTTGGATGGAGAGCGGATTGTTGGGGTGGGCAGTGGGTTGGTGGATGTCGGTGATGCGGCTGTGGTTGATGCGTCGGGCGGCTATGTCATTCCGGGTCTGATCGACAGCCATGTGCATCTGTTTCACGCCACCGGTCTGAGGCGCGGTCTGACAGATGATTATCAGGCCCTGTATGCGGCGTTTCAGGCGCAGCAACCGCGCAGCTATCTGTTTCACGGTTTTACGACGCTGGTAGAGCTGAGTTCCAATCCGCGCGTGACTGCGGCGTTTAATGCAGCACCGCAGCATCCCGACGTGGTGCATTGCGGCAGCTGGACGGTGTTGTCGGATGGCTTCATGGCGCTTGAGGAGCCGGTGACGGAGCGCTTTCCAAACTATCTGATCGATCATTATGCGGATGGTCATGTGCCCACCGGAGCGGACCCTTCCGCGCATACGCCGCGGGCGATTGTTGATGGGGTGCTCGATGCCGGCGGACGCTGTGTGAAACTGCATTATGAGGAAGCGCTGTGGTGGCCGGGTGGGGCACCGGAGTTTCGCCTTCCGTCAGTGGAGATTGTGCGTGATGTGGTGAATGAGGCGCATGCGTCCGGCATACCGGTTGTGCTGCATGCGACGACGCCGGACGGGCATCGCTTTGGCCTGGAAGCGGGCGTGGATGTGTTTGCCCACGGGATGTGGGAATGGCCGGGCCAGGCCTTTGATGCGCCGGAACCGAATGCGGAAACTGTCGCCGTCGCCGATGCGGTCGCGGCCAGCGAAATTGGGCTGCAGCCAACGATCCGGACGATCCGCAATACCGCGTCATTGTTTGATCCGACCGTGTTGGAAGACCCGGCCTGGAACGATGTGATGCCGCCCGCCTATATGGACTATCTGCGCACTGACGCGCAGGCGCAGCGTGATATCTTCGTAGATATGTTCTCCAGACTGTTGCCCGAGGATCGCTCGCCGTCAGATTGGCCTGCGATGCAGGCGGCCTTCTCCGAACGCTATCAAAACCTGATCGGGTCGATGGTGGCAGATGGGGCCAATCTGCTGTTTGCCACCGATACCGCGGTTGGCGGATTTGGCTGGGCCTCGCCGCCGGGACTGGCCGGGTATTGGGAGATACAGGCTCTGAGAGATGCCGGCGTGCCGCTGGCGACGCTGTTTTCGGCTCTGACAATCAATAATGCCCGCGCCTTCGGCCTGCAGGACGAGATTGGCACGGTCGAGATCGGCAAGCGGGCCAATCTTTTAATCTTGCGAGAGAACCCCCTGACAAACGTGACGGCTTACAATGAGATAGACCGCATCATCCTTGCCGGTGAGGTGATCGACCGGGACACGCTGTCGGTGCGCTAGGCCTCGTCCGAGGCCTTCAATGCCACCATCCAGAAGCCCAGCCCGATGACCAGATGTCCGATCACTTCGGCATAGGGCAGGGTGGCGTTGAGGCCAATGACGATCGCCCAGCCGCCGATGATGAAAACACCGGTCAGGCGGGGCAGCCAATTGGTAATGAGTGCGGTCAGGGCCAGGATCAACATGCCAGCGAGCATCAGGGCCGGGGCGATCTGGGTGAAGAGGAGTTGGCCGGCAAAATCGCTGGTGATGGCGCTGCGGGCGGCGCTGGCAGCGGGCGCGTCGAGGGATGTTGCGAGGGCGCCATAGACAAAGTCGAGGGCGAAATTTCCAAGCAGGGCCGCGAAGCCCGCGATCAGCAATGTGCCGATGACGGCGCCGAAGCCGCCATGGGCCGGACCCAGCTTTGCGACGACACCGAGCGCGGCACCGATATAGAGCAGGGCGGCGACGGACAGGAGAATATGACTGTTGCGCCAGGAATCCGGCTCAAGCGCGAGGGAGCGCAAAAAGCGGTCTGAGCCCTCCAGAGCCTGCAGGGCCGCGATCTGCGGCTGCATCAGGGCGAGACCGCCGGCAAAGGCCAGTGGCGCGGCAAACAGGCAGGCGAGCAAAAGATATCGATACATCAAAATTCCCCATTGTTTGGAGGTAGGATGCGTGATGGAGGGGATTTGGATGCACCGCCAGCCTAGCTGCTGGCATATACCCGAAACTCTGTCGCGACACGCTGATATATCGCGCGTTTCCACGGGATGATCAGGCTGGTGATCTCACTCAGCTCGGCCCAGCGCCAGGCGTCGAATTCGATATCGTCGTGACGGTCGAGGGCAATGTCGGCATCCGTGCCTTCAAAACGGTAGGCAAACCAGCGTTGTTTCTGGCCGAGATGGCGCTTGCCGTGAAATTTTGGGTCATCACGAACTTCGGGTGGATAGTCATAGGCGAGCCAGCCGGGAATATCGCCCAGAGGTTTGGCCAGGCTGGCGGCAACACCGGTCTCTTCGGTCAATTCGCGCAGGGCGGCTTGCGCCGGGTCCTCACCCGCATCGATACCGCCCTGGGGCAATTGCCAATTATAGGGCGGTGGCGCGGCATCACGGCGACCCAGCCAGACATGACCCGTCTGATTAAACAGGGCTATGCCGACATTGGCGCGGTGTTTTGGGTAGGCATCGGACATATCAATGCCCGGAGGAGGCGGCCGGTGCGTGGTCCTCTTCCGGCGCGGGGCGTGACTGACGCGGAGGTGATGGGGGGCGGGCCGCTTCGAGTTCGGCCTGACGGTTGGCGTCGAGGCGACGTCGCGCCATAATGGCGGAAGGCGGGGCCAGCTGATAGCCCCGCGCGCCCAAATCCTCGGCCCAGTTTTGAACCAGCTCGACCGTTGCCGGGTAGGCAAATCCGGATCCCAGGGCCACGCCATTTTGCAGGGCGAGGGTTTCCAGCGATAGAAGGCGGCTATCAATCGTGTCGCGGCTAGGCTCATCATCGAGTATGCGGTCGGCGATAGCGTATTCGATATTGGCGGCATTCGCCGCCGTGGTCAGCGTGCTGCGTCGGCCAGCTCCGTCATGCAGAAAAGCGATTCCGCGACCCTCCAGTTCGGAAAACAGGGCTTCAAGGGCATTTTCCGAGGCCGAGAAGCGAGCGCCAAGATAATTGGTGACCGCATAATAGCCTGTGACTCGGCTGAGCAGCCAGGCCAGACGCCGCTGGTTTTCAGCCGCGGAACCGTCGGCGAGCAGGGTGTTGGGACCGGGATCGTTATTGGGGTAGTCAAACGGTTCCATCGGGGCTTCGATCAGCACTTCATGTCCGGCAAGACGGGCGCGGTCGATCCAGGTTTGAAGATCCTGGGTGTAGGGCGCAAAGCTGAGAGCGACTTCGGGCGGTAAATCATCGATCGCGCGCTGGGTAACGGCTGCGTTGAGCCCCATTCCGCCAATCACCAGGGCAATGCTGGGCGCTGTTGGGTCGCCGTGGAAGGGGCGGGCATAGGCGCGTGATGGCCGCATTCCATTGGCTGCGATTACCGGCAATAGCCCGCCGGGACCGGGTTCGGACAGGCCGGGGCCGGGAGAATATTGTAGCGAATCCGGCGTGGCAGAAAATAGGGCCCGGCGCTGGTCTTGTTCTGCGGACCGGCTTGTTTGCCCGGGTGATCGAAACCCATCTCCAACCCCGTCAAGGCTGGCTTCGCTGCCATCGCTGGGCTCTACGAATTCGATGCCGCGATTTCCCTGGCTTCCATCAACAATCTGGATATTGGGCGACGGGCCGGCATCCGCGGAGACAGGCGAGACATTCCCCGTGGCGCTCGGGGGTGCGATTTGGTCATTGCCAAAGAGTGCCACGAAACCCAGGCCGAGCACTAAAATACAGGCGGTTGCCGCACCGGCGATAATCGGTGCGCGTATCGACAATAAGGGGGCAAGGTGCCGGAATAACGGTGTTATCCGTTCCATTATCGGTGTGACATGGCGGAGGATGGCAGCGGTCATCGGGCGATCCGTACAGGTATCAAAACAGACAGGGCAATGTGCGCACCCGAGGCGCGCGCACTGATTCTCCGATAGAATCGCTGTTTTGCATGTAAGGAAGCGTTAACGCGGCGCGCCTTCGCCGCGTGACAATTCCTGTGGAGGCCGCCTTAAACGCTATCCGCGCTCGGCGATCATTGCGCGCAAGATGTCCTTGGCACGCGCCAGCTGGTAATCCTCGGTTTCAACCCAATCTTCCGGCGGCTGCTCGACATCTGCAATAATCGTCTCGGTGCGCGTTGCACCGGTCTCGTTTTCAAGCGCGCCATCGAGGCTGTCTTCGCTATAATTGGCTGCGTCTTCTTCCGGATCGATCGGGAAGGAGGAAATCTGGATGTCGGGAATAATCCCGGTACCTTGAATGGACCGACCCGCCGGCGTGTAATACCGGCCTGTTGTCAGACGCAGAGCGCCATTGTTCTGGCCCGGAAGACGGACAATGGACTGAACGGATCCCTTGCCGAAGCTGGTCATCCCGATCAGCTGCGCGCGCTGGCGATCCTGCAAGGCACCGGCGACGATTTCTGCGGCACTGGCAGAGCCGCCATTAATCAGAATGACGATGGGTGAGCCCGAAAGTCGGTCGCCCTGGCGCGCATTATAACGCTGGGTATCACGCGGCTCGCGATTGCGGGTGGAAACGACTTCGCCGCCATCAAGGAACATGCTGGTGACGCCAACTGCCTGATCAAGTAACCCCCCGGGATTGTTGCGCATGTCGAGGACGAGTCCGGGCAATGGGCCACCGATCTCGGCCTCCAGGTCGACAATCGCCTCGAGCAGGTTTTCGGTCGTGCGCGCATTGAACCCGGCAACGCGGATATAGGGGATGTCCTCTTCCATACGAGAGGCGATGGAGCGCAGTGGAATGGTATCCCGCACGAGGGTGACATCGAAGGGTTCTTCGGAGCCACGGGAAATTGTGATGGTGATCGGGTCGCCAACGGCGCCGCGCATCAACTCAACGGCATCCGCGACGGACATGCCGGCTATGCTGGTTCCATCGACCGCAATGATGCGATCATTGGTGCGCAGTCCAGCGCGTTCGGCCGGCGTTTCGGCGATTGGTGAAACTACGGTGATAAAATCGTCGCGGGAGGTCACTTCCATGCCCAGGCCGCCATATTCACCCGAAGTGGTGACCTGCAAATCGGCATAGGCATCGGCGTCGTGATAGGCGGAGTGTGGATCGAGTGATTCCAGCATGCCTTCGAGCGCCGCGGTGATCAATTCTTGCTGGTCGACCTCGGTGACGTATTCGGACTCGATGCGGTTGAGCACATCACCAAACAATTCAAGCTGTCTGAACGATGCAGAACGGTCTGCCTGCCGGCCTTCGGCAGACACTGCCAGTGCAACAGCACCGACCGAGAAAGCCACAATTGAAGCCAAGACATTGATGCGCATTTCAACTCGCGTCCTTTGAGCGCGACCGGTCTAACCGGCTTGATCGGATACCCTCAGCCAGGGCCGCGGATCCACTGCTGTATTCCCCCGACGTATCTCCAGATACAATTCTGGTGCCGGTTCACTGCTATCGGGCATCGTGCCCACCGGTTCCCCGGCCAACACACTCTGACCGGCCGTGGCAAACGTCGCCGAGAGGCCGGACAAGATCATATAGTAATTGTCACCCACGTTCAGGATCAAGAGCCCACCATAGGTATTAAACGGGCCAGCAAACTCGACACGGGCGTCGAAGGGGGAAATTACCTGCGCACGCGCTCGAGTGCGAATGAAAATTCCTTCAGATAACGCTCCGTCGGTATCGGCATCACCAAAATTGCGGACAAATTGACCTGTCGCTGGCAGGCTCAACTGCCCATGTGCGTCAACGAATCTCAGGCTCTGCAGGGGGGCTGTCGGCGCGCGTGCCGCCACAAGAGTTCGCGTTGGTCGCATGCGTGGTTCAGGCGCGCCTTCTAGAGCGGACCTGCG
This sequence comes from Maricaulis sp., assembly GCA_029251785.1. GTDB lineage: Bacteria > Pseudomonadota > Alphaproteobacteria > Caulobacterales > Maricaulaceae > Maricaulis. The sequence goes on from JAQXCQ010000178.1 coordinate 6,215, forward strand.
CCGTGGATTGAGTGTTGGCATCACCTCTGCCATGCGACTGAGTTCACTGATAAGTGATCGGATCGATTGCGCGCGGTCACCCAGACGAGACGCGCGACTGGCAAATGCATCGGCTTCATCGCGGCGCTGCGATTCCAGCGCGCGTCGCCGCAAGATTAGAGCCTCGATTTCGTCGCGTTGCTGCAACAGGGCTGTTTCGGCGACGGTCAGTGTCTCGCGCTGGGTCAGTGTTGCGGCGCGGACCGACCGCAATTCATCCAACTCATCAGCAAGCAGGCGGGCGCGTTCACGCAAATGGGGCGCGAGGGTTGCCATGAGGGACGCTGCGCGTGCGGCCTCTGCGGCGTCATCGGGTGCGGCCAAAATAGCCGGGGGTGTCTGGGTTTCGATGCGTTGCAGGGCGGCGAGAACATCGATCAGGCTCTCGCGATCGGCGTATAGGCGCGCCAGAATTTGTGCTTCTTGTTCCGTGAGGCCGGAGATTGCGGTTTCCGCTTGCAGGGCTGCGGCTTCACTGTCGGAGGCGCGACGAGCCGCGTCCACGAGCTGTCGCTGCAGGCGCGTTATTTCGTCGGCCAACTCGGCCGCTGCCGCAATAGATGCTGCGGCGTCGAGCCGCGCCTGCTCCTGCTCGGCTTCCAGACGTGCCGCTTCGGCTGGATCGGGATCCTCCGATTCAGACACGTCAGGCGGCTGGGTGAGACCCAGTGTCAGGGCGAGCAAAAGGCTGAGCATGGCAGGCGCAATACCGGTCTTGTCGGGCGAGAAAGATCAAGAGGGCATGAAACCTCTTAACTATGTCCAAAATGGTTCGGATAAGTCTGTGAACCTTATCAGCCGGCGGATCTTCTTCGACCCCGACGGCGATGTCCGGTTCGTTGTGTTGTGCCGTCGCCCAGGGGGCCGGTGGAAAACAGGCGGATCGAGATACCGCCATGATCAATGACCGGTCCGGGCTTGCGAAAAGGCAGACCGGTGACCCGGGCCAGGGAATTGCCAGTGGTGATGATCCCGACCCGCCAGCCGACAAACCGGCTCATCAATGTCTGGCCAATGGCGCTGTAAACTTCGTGGAGCTGTTTCTTGCTGCCAATCCGCGCGCCGTAGGGTGGGTTGATGATAACAATTCCCGGGGAGCCTTCGGGCGGTCCCAGATCTTTGACCTGCTGACGGGTAAATTGCGCCAATGAGTCGATGCCCGCTCGTTGGGCATTTGTTTGGCTCATGTCGATGGCAGCAGCATTGCGGTCGGAGCCGTAAAACCGGACGGCGGTTTCGGTCGGTTCACGCGGAGCTGACAGTGTTTGCCAGGCCTTGTCGTCAAAATTGGCCAGCAATTCGAAGGCAAAATCGCGTGATCGGCCGGGGGCAAGGCCGGCGGCGATTTCCGCGGCCTCGATGACAAAAGTGCCTGAGCCACACATTGGGTCGAGCACTGTCTGGGTGCCGTCATATCCCATTTGCCGCAAGAATAGGGCGGCCAGATTTTCCCGCATGGGGGCTTTGGCGACGGCGGATTTGTGGCCGCGCTTATGTAGGAGTTCGCCGGAGGTATCGATGCTGAGTGTGCAGATATTGTCGTCGATCCGGGCGCGAATTGTCAGCTCGGCATCGGGGTCAATGGGTGCGCCCAACATTTCATGGATGGCGGTTTCAATGCGCTGGGCGGCGGCTTTGGCATGATAAATTTTCGAACCCTTGCAGGTGGCCTGAACCCGTACCGGCACGGTCTCGCGGAGGATTGATGCCCAGTCGAATCGTCGCGACAGTTTGTCGAGCTGGGACAGGTGCACGACGCGAAACTGGCTGATCCGTGCCAGCACTTTGCTGGCACCTCGAATTTCCAGATTGGCGCGCCATACGTCCGGCCAATCTCCACGGATGGCGACGCCGCCCGCTTCAATTTTGGGGGCGCTGAAGCGTTTTTCGACCAACTCGTCGCGCAGGGTGGATTCCAAACCCGGATGGGTGACAAGGAAAATCTCAAAGTCAGTCGGCTCTGTCATGACGAAATCTCGGCGATGGATGCGGGTGCATGCGGAGGAACCGCCGGGACTTCAGGCGTCCTGACTATTCACAATCATCAGTGGGGTCGTCGTGGGTGATCGCGCACGCCATGCGGTTGCCATGCTCAGCGCCGTAAGTTTCAACCAGACGCTCGTGGAATGTGGCCCATTTATCGGCACTGTCTTCGATTGCGGCTTCCACCGCCCGCCGGAAATTATCACCGATGGCGCCGCGTTCGGTCGTTCCGACGCCGATTTGTGGATCGATGGGCCCGGTATCCTTGGCGAGATTGAGATGGCGCACGCGGTGTGCTCCCTCATTTCCATAAACGCAGCCGCTTGCTTCATCGATGAAGCTTTCATTGTCGAAACACCCTGAAATCAGGCCCTCGGGAAAGTCGATATTTGATTGGCGTAGATCAAGCCATGACGCAGGGCCCTCATTGCCAAGTCCGGGCGGGTTTTCAGAACCGATCGGTCGTGATGGGTCATGATTGTCGACCCAATTACTATGAGAATAAAAATCCTGGGAGGCATGGAGGATCAAACCGAGATGGGCCAAGACGTTGCACTTGGCGCGACCATGTTGGCTACCGGCGTAAACACACGAAATGAAGCCGGGAATTTGGCTTGAACGGATATTCCCGTCATCGTCCAGCAGATCAGCAGCATCGATCACGGCGTGATCCAGGTTCGACATCATCTGCTCGCGACATTCGGTGAGGCTCGCTTGTGCCTCGGCCTGGCTGCGGGGGTAACCGGCGATGTCGAGATAATCACCGGCGCTGCAATGCGCGTAGGACGTCAACATACCGCGGCCACGATCGGGGGCTCCGACGGCCCCGAAACTGCCCGGGTCGCCAGCGAGGCTATCGAGAGAATCTTCCTGGAAACAATCATTACCTGAACGGGTTGCCGAGCAGGCGAGGGCATGACGCGTGATGCGGCCGTGTTCTGCATCCTGGCCCATGCCGCGAACCGTGCCGAAACCGATCGCGGAGGCAGGCAGGGCAATGGCCAGACAGGCGGTGGCGACGATCAAGCGGCTTGCCTGCGTTCTAAGTGATTTTTGCATACGTATTCCCCCCCGGTAATAGATCGGACAGATGTATATCATCTGTCGATTATTGCAGCATAGCCCGGATTGGCGGACAGGAAACGCCTAATCGCGGTGGTAGGGTGTGCCGGCGAGGATCGAGGTGGCGCGGTAGATTTGTTCGGCGAGCATGACGCGGACAAGTTTGTGCGGCCAGACCGCGGGGCCAAAGGCGAGCATCAGATCCGGACGGGGCAGGCTGGCATGATCATGACCATCAGCGCCGCCAATGCAGAACACTGCTTCGCGGCAGCCATCATCGCGCCATTGGCCGAGTTTGCTGGCGAATTCACGGGATTTGAGCGCCTTGCCCCGTTCGTCGAGCAGAATGAGGCGCGCGCCGTTTGGCAGGCTGTCTGCCAGCGCGCGCGATTCATCGTATTTGCTTTTGAGGGTGCGGGCGTCGATCTGGGTTTCGCTTAGCGGGCCCAGACCGATGCCACGTCCGGTGGCGGAACAGCGCTCAAGATACTCGTCGAGCATGTCGCGTTCCGGGCCGGAACGCAGGCGACCGATTGCGGCGATGCGCAATTTCATCGGCCTACTCCTAGGCGGCGTCGTTGTCTTCGGGCTCGACGGACCACATTTTTTCCAGATTGTAGAAAGAGCGGACTTCTGGCCGGAAAAGGTGGATGACGATATCGCCGACATCCATCAGCACCCAGTCGCAGGTCTGCAATCCCTCAATGCGGGTATCTTTGCGGCCAGCATCCTTGAGCGCCTGGTGCAGGTGCTCGGTCAGCGCGTTGACATGACGATTGGACCGCCCGGTGGCGATGATCATGAAATCGGTGACTGAAGATTTTCCGCGGAGATCGATGGAGACGACGTCTTCGGCTTTGTCGTCGTCGAGTGATTGCAGGACCAGGGCTTCGAGAGCCTCGATGGGTCCGTGATCGCCAGTGACGTGGACGGCGGCGGCCGTCTCAGCTTTGTTCTGGCGCGATGATTCAATAGACAGGGCGGGTGTCCTTTCTGACAACCAAAAATACAATAGCGAAGACTATATCACGTTTATGCGCTGGGTTCGAGCCAATGCAGCGAGAATAGATCAGCGCCGTCAGACCAGGTCTGAATTCGGTCAAATCCGGCGTCGGAGGCGAGCTTGTCGAAGCTCTCCGGTGTGAACTTGTGGGAGTTTTCGGTGTGCAAGCGCTCTCCGGCGGTCATCGAGAAGCTCTGGCCGGCAATCGTGAATGCGGTATCAGACTGGGCTTCGAGATGCATTTCAATACGTTCGCGCTCAGCATTCCAAAGAGCTATATGTTTGAAATTGCTAACATCAATATCCGCTCCCATTGCAGTATTGATATGGGTCAGTAAATTCAAATTGAAGGCGGCAGTGACGCCCATACTGTCATCATAGGCCGCGACCAGCATTTCGGGTTCCTTCACCCGATCGGCACCAATCAGCACAGCATCGCCGGGACGCATGCCTTCACGAAATGCGCGCAAAACGTCGCGCGCGGCTTCAGGTTCGAAATTGCCGATGGTTGAACCGGGGAAGAAAATCACTCGGCGACCATCGGGCAAGGGTAAATGATCGAGGTGAAGGCCGGCGGTGAAGTCGGCGCAAATGGCTCCAATATTGAGGTCAGGATAATCATCGGCCAGATCAGCGCAGGCGGCGATCAGATGGTTTTCCGATATATCCAGGCCGACATAGCCCGCCGGGTCGTGCAGGGCATCGAGCAATTTGCGGATTTTCAACGAGGAGCCAGAGCCGGGCTCGACCACCACAGCGCCGGGTCCGGCCCTTTGGGCCAGTAAAGGGGCAATGCGGTCCAGCAGGGCCAGTTCGGTGCGCGTGACATAGTATTCCGGCACTTCGGTAATCTGATCAAACAGGGCCGAGCCAGCCTGATCATAGAAGTATTTCGGCGGCACGGATTTAGTCGGCAAGGCGAAACCGGTCAGCACATCATGCATGAAATCGGACTTGGGCGGGTGTTGATTGTCGAAAAAATCGAGCTGAGCCGCCAGCGCTGAGTGGGTATTGGACATTGAATTCACGGGCCGGTCCTATGGTTTCGACTTCACGTCTTTAGCTGTAACCGCAATTGAGTGGAAGAGTCTGAATGTAATGGCTCATTTAGATAGGTCCAAGCGGGAGCGGTTTTTAGAGGCAGGATATGTGCCTGGCGCTCACGAATTCGTGAACTTGCGAAGCTGCGTGCGGCGCGCGACAGGCGTGAGCGCAATTCATCCTGGGGACGGGACAGCACGGCGACCGGAAGGGCATTGAAGACCTCCCGCCATCGCGCCCAGCGATGGAATTGCGCCAGATTGTCGGACCCCATCAGCCAGACGAAATGAACATCGTGATGGCGTTTGCGCAAGGCCTCGACCAGATCGATGGTGCGCGATGTGCCCAGGCGTGTCTCGATGTCGCTGACCACCATGCCCGGCTCGTCCGCCAGTTTCTGGACGGCCTGAAAGCGATGATCAAAACTGGCCGGCTGGCGCGATTTGAGCGGATTGCCCGGGGAGACCAGCCACCAAACACGGTCCAGGCCAAGACGCCTCATGGCTGTGCGCGCGAGATGTAAGTGGCCGGGGTGAGGGGGGTCGAAGCTTCCGCCCAGCAAGCCGACTTTCATGCCAGATGCCAGGGATTCACCGCGCAGGCCTGAAGCCGGTGCGCGGGCGGACAGGTGGATGAACCCACTAAAATTAGCGGGCGATGTCGGTGTTTTAGTCACGAACCTGCCCTGTTCCGCGAACCTGGTATTTATAGGTTGTTAGCTGGCGCGCGCCGACCGGGCCTCGCGCGTGCAGGCGCGATGTGGCGATGCCGATCTCTGCTCCGAAGCCAAACTCTGCCCCGTCGGACAAGCCTGTTGTGGCATTGACGATGACCACAGCGCTGTCCACTGCATTGAGAAATTGCTCGGCGGCCTGATCATTGGCCGTGACGATCATATCGGTGTGGCCGGAGCCGAATTGCGCGATGTGATCAATGGCCTGCTCGATGCTGTCGACGGTTTTGACCGCGATGATGGAATCGAGGAATTCACGGCCCCAATCGCTGTCGGCGGCGCTGGTGACGGTGGGCCAATGGGCCTCGGCCCGGGCGTCGCCGCGAAGCCTGCAACCGGCGGCTTCCAGATCTGCGGCGATCAGCGGCCAGAGCGTTTCAAGATGATCGGCGTGGATGATCAGGCATTCCAGAGCATTGCAAACGCCCGTCCGGCGCATTTTGGCGTTGAGGATAAGGGCGCGGGCCATGTCAGCATCGACGGTCTTGTCGACATAGGCATGACAGACACCGTCGAGATGGCCGAGCACGGCGACGCGCGCGTCGGCCTGAACACGGGCGACCAGATCGCGGCCACCGCGTGGGATGACCAGATCGATTTGTCCGTTGAGACCGGTTAGCACGGCTCCGACAAAGGCCCGATCCGTGGTGACGGGATGTTGCACAAGATCCACCGGCAAGCCGGCCTCTCCCAAACCTGCGCGGATCGCTTCGACTAAAGCCAGGCTGGAATGCTGACTGTCGGAACCGCCGCGCAAGATAACGGCATTTCCGGACCTTAAGGCCAGAGCTGCCGCATCGGCGGTAACATTGGGGCGGCTCTCATAGATCACGGCCAGCACGCCGATTGGTACGCGCACCTGGCGAATGTCTACGCCGCTGTGGGCCTGCCAGTTTTCAATCGTCTCACCAAGCGGGTCATCCTGACCGGCGACATCGCGCACCGCCTGGATGATGGCGTTGAGACGGCTTTCATCGAGCTGAAGGCGGTCGATGAAGGCGGCCGGGCGGCCGGAGGCCCGGGCATTGGCAATATCGCGGTCATTGGCAGCAAGAATTGCAGCTTGATGCGCCTGGATGGCGTCGGCGATGGCGCGCAGGCCTATGCTGCGTCGAATATCGCTGAAGGGTGCCAGCGCTGCACGCGCGACCACCGCACGTGTTGCCATGTCGAGGGCCAGTTTTTCGGGATCCATGCGTGCCGCTGGATCTGTGGCGACTGGTTTGGTTCTAGGGGCCGTCTTGGATTCTGGGGTCAACGTGTTCACAACCTTGCTCCGAATTTTAGACCAGGACGATATCGTCAGTATGGACCAGTGCGGCGCTGCGTCTATAGCCCAGAATAGCCTCGATCTCACCCGTCTGGCGACCGAGAATACGGCGGGCATCGGCGGCGTCATAGGCGGAGATGCCCCGGGCGATCAGCTTGCCGCCCGCATTTGTGATCTGAACCGTGTCGCCACGCTCGAATTTTCCGTCGATTGAGATGGCGCCAATCGGCAAAAGCGACTTGCCCTGCAACACCGCGCTCGCCGCCCCGTCGTCGACACAAATTTTGCCGACCGGATTGAGCGAGCCGGCTATCCACTGCTCCCGGGCTGACGCGGTCGACTGGCTGGGGTGAAACCAGCTGCCACAAGACTTCGACGCCAGGCGCAAAACGGGTTTTTCGACGCTGCCCAGTGATATTGCGGTGGCGCAGCCGGAGGAGGCGGCCATTTCGGCAGCGAGGATCTTGGTTTTCATCCCGCCGGTTCCAACGCTGGAAACAGCATCGCCAGCCATCGCATGGATGCTGGCATCAATCGTGGGTATGTCACCGATCAGGCGCGCCGCGGGGTCGGAACGAGGATCGGCGTCATACAGACCCTCGATATCGGAGAGCAGGACCAGCAAGTCCGCGCCGATCAATTGAGCCACCCGGGCGGCGAGGCGGTCATTGTCGCCATACCGGATCTCGTCGGTGGCGACGGTATCATTCTCGTTGACGATGGGGATGGCCCCATAGCCCAGCAGCGTGTTGAGCGTGGCGCGGGCATTGAGCCAGCGTCGGCGTGATTCCGTGACATCGAGGGTTATCAGGGCCTGAGCGGTGGTGATGTTGTGGGCGGCGAATGCCTGTTCCCAGGCCTGGATCAGGGCGGGCTGACCGGCCGCTGCAGCGGCTTGCTTCTGCTCGAGACTGAGACGGTCGGTCTCACCATCGCGATTGATACCCAGGCGCGGGCAGCCCAGGGCAATGGCACCGGATGAGACCAGCACCACATCAACGCCCGTCGCGCGCAAGTAGGCGATGTCATTGGCGATAGCGGCACAGGCCGGCGATTGGCCATCAACAATGGCGGAGCCAGCTTTAATAACAATGCGTCGGGCGGCAGTGAAGGCAGGCCGGGTCATGGAGACCAGGTCTCTTCCTCCGGCGTTGGTGGCTTGCGGTCTTCCTGGACCAGCTTCCACGCGGTTCCACACAGGGCTTTGACGCCATCACCGGAAACGCCGGAAATGCGCAGCACCGTCTGACCCAGCTCGGCTTCCAGTGCGGCGGCGCGTTCTTCAGCTTCCGCCTCGGTCATCGCGTCGGTCTTGTTGAGCGCGATGATTTCCTGCTTGCCGATCAAACCGCCACCATAGGCGTCGAGTTCCTTGCGGACGGTCTTGTAGGCAGCGACCGGGTCGTCCTGTGTGCCGTCGATCAGATGGATCAGAGAGGCGCAGCGTTCGATATGCCCGAGAAAGCGATCGCCGATGCCCGCGCCTTCATGGGCACCCTCGATCAGGCCGGGAATGTCGGCCACGATGAAGCGTTGGCCGGGGCCCAGATCCACCACACCCAGATTGGGATAGAGCGTTGTGAAGGGATAGGAGGCAATCTTGGGATTGGCGCGACTGACGGCGCTCAGAAATGTTGACTTGCCCGCATTGGGAAGTCCGACCAGCCCAACATCGGCGATCAGTTTCAGGCGCAGCCACAACCAGCGCTCTTCACCGGGCCAGCCCGGTGTCGCTTTGCGAGGCGCGCGATTGGTGGAGCTTTTAAAACGGGCATTGCCCTGACCGCCATCACCACCGGCGGCCAACAGGACACGCTGGCCGATCTCGGTCATGTCGACGAGAATCTCGTCCTTGTCGCCATCCAGGATCTGGGTGCCGACGGGCACGGCGATATTGACGTCATCACCGCTCTTGCCGGCGCGGTCCCGACCAGCGCCGGGTGTGCCGGTCTTGGCTTTGAAGTGCTGCTGGTAACGAAAATCGATCAGGGTATTGAGGCCTTCAACCGCCTCGATCCAAACATCGCCACCCTTACCGCCATCGCCGCCGTCCGGGCCACCATACTCAACAAACGCCTCACGCCGGAACGACACACAGCCGCCTCCGCCATTTCCGGATTTCACAAATATCTTGGCTTCGTCGAGGAATTTCATCGGTCTGGTCTTTTTAAATTTCGTTGGTTTCGGGGTCTCTATATAGCGCTCTCGTGTAAAAGCCAGACCGAACGGGCTTTTGATGCGGTGTTATTCGAGCCGGTGCATCACCCTGGATGGAACGTCATCGCCATATCGAGGCATTTGGCCTTTGCCATTCGACCCATGGAGAATTGGTTGCACGCCTTGCCTGTATAACGAAACCCCAACTGTTCCAGGACGCGGCCCGAGGCAGGGTTGTCGTCATAGTGGCCGGCGATGATCCGGTCGGTTTTCAGGCCATCGCGCGCATAATCGATCAGGGCCTGGCCGGCTTCCGTGGCATATCCTTTGCCCCAGAAAGGTTTGGCGATCCAATAGCCGATCTCCCAATCACTCTCGGGCGTGCGTCTGAAAATGCCGGCCATGCCGCCCATTTGCACGTCACCATCATTCTTGATGTCGACGACCAGGTGAGCGTTGAGTGATTTCTGGGCGGCGATATTGCGGATCAAAACCCACATTTCTGCTGCCGGAGTCGGGTAGGGATGGGGCACAAGCGCGGTCATGCAGGCGATGTCGTAATCGCCGGCATATTTGGCAATGAATGGCGCATCCCGCATTTCTGGGTGGCGCAATATCAGTCTTGGTGTCTCGATACGCGGGCCCATCTTGATCTCCGTCGGGCGTTTGGGGATTTTACGCGGGTAAACGCGCAAAACAAAAGGGGAGGCGGTGGCCCGTCTCCCCTTTGCGTTATTACGCTCTCGGACCCCGCTTATTCAGCGACCGGTCCGTTATGTTCAGACCGTTTATTCGGCTGCTTTGGCAATCGGCTGGACAGAGACAAAAGACTTGCCGCCGCGCTTCTTGGCAAATTCCACATGACCTTCAACGAGTGCGAAGAGCGTGTGGTCTTTACCCATGCCAACATTGTCGCCCGGATTCACCTTGGTGCCGCGCTGACGCACGATAATATTGCCCGGGATTACAGCCTCGCCGCCATACTTCTTGACGCCAAGACGGCGTCCAGCACTATCGCGACCGTTGCGGGAGGAACCGCCTGCTTTTTTATGAGCCATGAGGGTTAGTCCTTCTTAGCTGTTTTAGTCGCGGCCTTCTTAGGCGCGGCTTTCTTCGCGGCGGGCTTTTTGGCAGCCGCCTTCTTGGGAGCAGCGGCTTTCTTGGCCGGAGCCGTCTCAGCAGCAGCCTTTTTCGCCGGAGCTTTCTGGGCAGGTGCCTTGGCCTTTGTCTCGGCTTTGGCTTCAGCTTTCGGAGCGGCCTTCTTCGGCGCGGCAGCTTTCTTGGCAGCCGGAGCGGCCTTTGTTGCGGCCTTCGTCGCAGCCTTTGGGGCAGCCTTCGGGGCAGCTTTAGGGGCCGCAGTCGACGTCTTCAGGGCTGTCTTGGCTTTCGCGCCCGGCTCAACGATCTCGGCGATGCGGAGCATTGTGCCCCACTGGCGATGACCGGCCTTGCGACGGTAATTCTGACGGCGGCGCTTCTTGAACACAATGATCTTGCGATCCCGGTTTGTGTCGAGCAATTCGCCAATAACCTGGGCACCATCGACGAGTGGGGAACCAACGGTCACACCCTTGTCTGTACCCAGCATGAGCACGTCGCCAACAACCATTGTGTCGCCGGTCTCACCTTCGAGTTTTTCAACCCGGATTTCGTCTCCGGCAGCAACACGGTATTGCTTGCCGCCTGTCTTGATCACTGCAAACATGATCTTTGTTTCCTTTTTCAGCGTCATCTGCGTCTGTTGGCCAGGCGTCAGTGAGGCTCTTTTTCTTCGCCTCGTATGCGTGAGACGTTGTGCCATAAGATACCTGTCCGCTCAGCGCACTGAACGGACAAGAGCGCGCGTTTATACGCATCGTGATTGCGGAGTCAATGAAGGACCGTCGTTAATATGCGGTCGCCACTGAAAAGACGCGGATGGCAGGGGCGTTGCGCGTCGCAACGCCCCGCATTTGTCTAGCTGCCAGGGCCGCTATATTCGGCACCCCGCGCATCGCCACGCGAGCCGCTCTGGATTTCACGCACATTGGCCTGGGTGTCGCGCACCATGGCTTCCCATTGCTCACGGGAATAGCAGATGCGCTCGTAACGGCGCGTTCCCGTGACCTGGATCCGCTCGCAGCGAAACGGCGTGCCCTCGGCAGTGACACCTTCATCGGGTGAGGTTTCAGCGCCAGCTGCAGCTATGACATCGGTATCTGTACCCGCCGTCATGTCTGTTTGCGTGGTCGTCGCGCACGCTGTCACTGTGAAGGCTGCCGCCAACGCAAGCGTGGTGAGTGAAATGAGTTTCATAAGGGTCCCCAAGAGCAAAATTCTGAAATAATTGTATCTTTAAGATTGGCCCACTGATCGGAGCCTTGGGTGAACACTATTCACCCTGTGTTTGGCCCACTAATTAACTTTTCGTTAGGTTTTCAAGGAAACCGAGTGGAGCCGCGTCGCGCTTGACCGCGCAATGTCTCGTGCCTTGGTAGACTTTTACGGCCGGCAGGCCAGCTGGCAAGGATGGCCTCTTAGCCGGTGGTCACCGGGTCACCAAGGCTCTTGATTTTGATCCAGCGCTCGTACAAAAGGTCCGTCCTCCCTGACGGGAGCTGCGGAGAGGTGCCAGAGTGGTCGAATGGGGCGGTCTCGAAAACCGTTGAGCTTTCACGAGTTCCGAGGGTTCGAATCCCTCTCTCTCCGCCATCATTTTTCTTTCTCTAAATAACGCCTAATCTTCATTTAGACTTCACAACAGAAATTTATAATTTGCTGATGGATAATATTAAATCACTTCATTGGTTCCGACAGGATCTTCGTTTATCAGACAACCCAGCACTTCATCATGCTTCAAAGAATGGGCAAGTTCTTCCGGTTTATATTTTAGATGATCAAAATTCTGGAGATTTATCAATGGGAAGAGCAAGTCGTTTCTGGCTTCACCATTCCTTAAAAAACCTTAATGGAAACGTTAACAATAATTTATCCCTATATCAAGGAGACCCTCTAAAAACCTTAATAGATATTACCGATCGAAACAATATTACCGCTGTATATTGGAATAGGTGCTATGAGCCCTGGCGAATTAAAAGAGACACTGAAATCAAATCAGCACTAGAATCTAAAGGGATTTCAGTTTTTACCTACAATGGCTCACTTCTATGGGAGCCATGGACGATTAAAAAAGATGATGGTACGCCGTACAAAGTTTTTACTCCCTTTTATCGCAAGGGGTGCCTTAATTCAGAAGAACCTAGAAGACCTCTCCCCGACGTCAGTACTTCGAATTTCATTGTTGACAATACCCCTTCATTAAATCTTGAAGATTTGTCACTCATTCCTGCATTCAGATGGGACATTCAAATGG
>JAQXCQ010000201.1 GCA_029251785.1 Maricaulis sp.
CTCGTGGAGCAGGTCCTCGACGTTCCGAAGCGAGAGCGGGAAGCGGATATACATCATCACCGCCAGGCGAAGGACCTCAGGAGATGTTTTGAAGTATCGAAATGGGTTGCTCATCCGCCCCAAATATCGGCTAACTCGATAATAGACGGTTTAATCTGACAGTACCCATCGCGGCAATGCGCTTAGCGGTTAACACCCGCAAAACGCACGCCGCTCAGCTCCGCCATCTCTTTCTTCCACGTTGTAATGTCGCGGTGGGCGAAGTCGGACAGGCTGCTATGCCCACATGCCCTTGCCAAGACCTGCATCAGTTCTACGGATGCACCAAAATAACGCGCGAGTTTCTGCGCACCGACCTGCACATCCAGTCGTGCGCGCAACTCCGGCTTTTGGGTTGCGATGCCAACGGGACAATTGTTGGAATTGCACATCCGCGCGGCGATACAACCAACCGCTTGCATGGCCGAATTCGACACCGCAACAGCGTCCGCACCCAAGGCCATCGCCTTGACAAAATCTTCTGCCACACGCAGGCCGCCTGTGATGACCAACGTCACCTCACGACCTGTCTTGGCGTCCAGATGCGCACGGGCGCGGACCAAAGCTGGTATTGTTGGAACTGAAATATGATCGCGGAAAATGAGCGGCGCGGCACCGGTGCCACCGCCGCGACCATCAAGGATGATATAGTCCGCGCTGGCCTCTAGTGCGAAGTCGATGTCATCTTCAATATGGTTGGCCGACAGTTTGAATCCTATGGGAATACCACCTGAGCGTTCCCGCACTTCATCAGCAATCTTTCGGAAATCAGCGGGTGTGTGCAATTCAGGGAATGTCGCAGGTGAGATAGCACTTTGACCGGGCTCCAACCCGCGCACCTTTGCGATCTTATCTTGCACCTTGTCACCGGGCAGATGACCGCCAGTGCCAGTCTTGGCGCCTTGGCCACCTTTGAAATGAAACGCCTGAACATTTTCGACCAACTCTGGCCGCCATCCAAACCGGGCCGACGCAAGCTCATAGAAATATCGCGAGTTCTCAGCCTGCTCTTCTTCAAGCATACCGCCTTCACCAGAACAAATACCGGTGCCTGCCATCTGGGCACCACGTGACAGCGCGACTTTAGCTTCCTCAGACAATGCGCCAAAGCTCATGTCTGAAACGAACAGCGGAATATCAAGTTGCAAGGGTTTTGCTGCGCGGGGTCCAATCGTTACCGATGTGGCGACAGGCTGATCGTCCAGCAAAGGTTTGTGGGCCATCTGCGCGGGCAAGATTTGGATATCGTCCCAATGCGGTAAGTCTTTACGCGGAACACCCATCGCGCCCATCTCACCGTGGTGACCAAGCTTTGACAGCCCATCCTTCGCCAGTGCGTGAATTCGGGCGACGGTCGGCTCTTCCGGTGTTGGCGATGCCGTTGGCAGGTCAGACTTGGGATAAGGCGCATCATCACCCGGTTTGAGGTTGCCCAAGGACGCATGTGTCCCGTCACAAAACGGCGCATTGGCGCTGGCCTTGCATTGACACAATGCAGCGGGCCCTGATTTCTCTGCCGTAAATTTCAGAGGCGTGATGTCGCTCCCTGCATGAGAGCCATCACAAAAAGGCTGGCTTTTAGATTTACCGCATTGGCACCAGAAATAGTCTTTGCCTGCTTCTAAATCGACCTTGGCTGGGGTGGTTCCTGCAATAATGGGGACTGAATTTGTCATGCGTTTATCCTAACTTTGTTCGGTCGTGTGGGGCGGCATAGTCGACCACGGGGCCCATTGGGACCACGCGGGACGGGTTCACGGTTTCATGGCTGCCGTAATAGTGGTTTTTGATATGCTCCATGTTCACCGTCTCTGCCACGCCGGGCTGCTGATAAAGGTCACGCACATACCCCGAGAGGTTCGGGTAGTCGGCGATCCGGCGGATGTTGCACTTGAAGTGACCGACATAGACCGGGTCAAATCGGACCAGCGTTGTAAATAGCCTCCAGTCGGCCTCAGTGATCTGGCTGCCGGTCAGATAGCGTTGTTTGGCAAGGCGCTCTTCGAGCCAGTCGAGCGTTTCAAAGAGCGGCACGACCGCTTCTTCATATGCGTCCTGAGTTGTGGCGAAGCCAGCTTTGTAAACACCGTTATTCACAGCGTCGTAGATCCGGTCGTTCAGCGCATCGATCTCTGTGCGCAATTGCTCTGGATAATAATCCCCCGGCGTTGCCCCGATCCCGTCGAAGGCCGCGTTGAACATCCGGATGATCTCAGGAGAGTCATTTGAGACGATGGTGGTAGTCTGCTTGTCCCAGAGGACCGGCACCGTGACCCGCCCGGAATAGTCGGATTTGGCGGTTGTGTAGACCTGATGAAGGTAATCCGCACCGTTCACCGTATCTGGCACCGCGCCGTCGCCTGGCTGAAAAGTCCATCCTTTGCAAGCCATATACCAATGTACGACGGAGACAGAAATCATGTCTTCCAGCCCTTTAAGGGCCCGGAAAATCAGCGTTCTGTGCGCCCAAGGGCAGGCCAGCGAGACATAGAGATGATAGCGCCCGGCTTCGACCTTGAACCCGCCATCGCCACTTGGCCCAGGGGCACCATCAGCAGTGATCCAATTGCGAAACTGCGGTGCCTTGCGCACGAACCGGCCGTCAGTTTCTTTGGTGTTGTACCATTGGTCTACCCAACGGCCATCTTGAAGCATTCCCATGGATATTCCTTTCAGCGTCAGGAGGGTCGCGCGATTTGCTGGTCCCCCCTTAATGGTTTGAGCCCGTTATCGGTTGGTGAGTTGGTCGCGGTGCGCGAAAACGACGATTGCTGCGAGCGCACCAAGCACCAATGCCGGGATCGCCGACGGCCCAATGATGAACAGGTGAGCCAAAACAGCACCGATCATGGTGCAAAGAAGGAGGCCTGCGCCGAACACCTGACGGCCACGGAGCCAAAGGAGAGCCGCGCCGCCGATTTCTATCAGCCCTGTGACATATCGAAACCATTGGCCGAGGCCCACGGCATCAAAGGTTTGTACCATCGTCTCAGCACCAGAGAGTTTCGCCAATCCTGCTGCGAGGAAGGCGAAGGTGAGCAAGACCTTGATGACAAGCAAACTATATTTCTGAACGTTCCGGGACATTGTTTTCATTGCTTTTAGTGGGATTTTGCGAGTGAGGCGAAGCCAGCGCAATGCGTTGGCTTCGCCAGCATACTTTACTGAAGGTCGTTATACGCGGCGGGCACGTTCAGTCCGGGATGCACCCACCCAAAGAGCGCATAGCCTTGGTATTCCGGCAGTTGCACATGGGCGACGGTTTCTTCAAGGCTCAGCCCTTCGGCCACTGCGGCGCGGACATCATTTTCGACTGCGGTCAGATAGTCGATATGCCACTGAATCGCCGAAATATCTGTCACTGGACCATGACCTGGTACAACCTGCGTGTTGGCGCCAAAGTCCGCGAGCACCGCTTGCAGCGTGTCACGTGTTTCAACCAGATGCCCATCAAGCAACCATGGAAGCGCGGGTGCCTCGGCGATAATTGGGTTGCCAGTCCACAGCACATTGGCTTGAGGAACCGAAACGAAGAGATCGCCGCCGGTTTGTGCGAAACCATAATCGCGGATGTTCACAGTCTGATTGCCAAGATCGATGGTCAAGCTGCCACCCGCGTCCACCAGAATGTCAGCGGGCGTCGCCATGATTTCCTCGATGCCACGCCCTTCGCCGAAGTTCTGGATCATGAAGGCTTTATCCGCCTCAATATGCTCCGGGATGAACGCAGACGTGAAGCCATGCTGAATGATGAGAGTCTCTTCGGGCAAGTATTGGTTGCCGTAGGAGTGGTCGCCATGAAAGCTGGTGTTTACAGCATAGCGCACGGGCAAGTCGGTCTGCGTTGCGATGAGATCAAAGAGCTGTGTGTGAAGCTTCTCGTTCAGCATGGTGTCGATCACCAAAACGCTTTCATCGCCAACGACAAAGCCCGATGAGGTCGCTATTGGCAATCCGCTTGCTGCCATGTCATCTGCGCCAACCGCAACAACGGCGAATACGCCTTCGGCAAGTTCCTGGCTCTCCAGCAGGACCGTGTTTGCGTCCCAAACGGGTTCCTGCGCCATCGCGGTTGCAGCAATGAGGCTGGCTGCAATAATGCTGATAGAAAGGGTCTTCATCTTCTTCACTCCTGTGACGTTGTACCGAACCAATAAATAGGAGCATCACAAAATTTAAACCAGATGTATAAATATGAACGTATTGTTCTAAAATGGAGAACGGCCATGGGCCAGATAGAAGACCTGCGCATCTTCGGGATTGTCGTCGAAACCGGTGGCATTTCGAAAGCAGCCGAAAGGCTGGGGATCGCGAAATCGGCTGTAAGCCGTCGCATATCCCTGCTGGAAGAGAGGTATAGTGCAATTCTGATCAACCGCACACCGGGTGTTTGGGACCTGACGGCGACGGGAAAAGAACTTTATCAGCGCGCGCTGCGAGTGGTCGGCGAGATGGATGGAATCGAGGCGGATTTTGTAAATACTTCGGCGAACAACGCGGGCCCGCTTTCGGTCTCTGTGCCTCGAGAGTTCGGGATCAACTTCCTGAGCAATGCCCTTCTGGCTTTCAAAGCGAAGTTTCCCGAAATTCAATTGACGATTGATTTCGATGACCGCTTAATCGATCTGGAAAGGGAAAACTACGATTTTGCAATCCGGATCACTGGCAATATAATCGACAGTGCTGGTGCAACCCGAATAGGCACGGTTAATCATCGCCTGTTTGCCGGTTCACAATATTTTAAGACCCATGTCATGCCGACATGCCTGGATGATCTGCGCGATCACAACCTGCTGTATTTCGGGAACGCGCGCCGCACGGTCTGGCACTTTAGGGATGCCAAAGACAAACGTCAGGAATTGGAGTTTCAGCCCTTCTTGAATTCGAACAGTGGGACGTTCCTGCTGATGGCAACAATCGGCGGCCATGGTATAAGCCGGTTGCCAGATTTTATCGCTTCAGAGGCGGTTGCAAAAGGCGATCTTGTAGAGGTCCTGCCCGATCTCGTGATGCCGGAATGGGGCATATTTCTGGTTCATTCCGAGAAGCGCCTGCTTAATCGACGCATGCGGCTGTTTTCCGAGATGATAACAAACGCATGCTTGGCTGGCTGAGCGGGAGCTTTCTCGTCCAAGAGTTTAGACTGTTGGTCAGCTCGAGATGGTGGTGTCAGACAAAAGCGAACCGGTCTCCGAATTGGTGGTGTCAGACAAAAGCGAACCGGTCTCCGAATTGATCATAGCCGCTAACTCAAGCGGCGAGTTGGCGCCATTCGGCCAGGGCGACGGATCGGTTCTGCTTGAAAGTCTCTCTACGGTTTAGGTGACGCTCGTGACTGAAGTGGTTGTGGACCGATGAGTGGGCCGAGACGAATTTCTGGAGTGTTTCGAAACTGCGAAATTTGCCCATCGCTCGTTCTTTTCGCCTGAAGGGCAGGTGCGAGTTTTCGGCCCGGTTTTTGAGCCACCTCCCGGTCTCCTTGCGTGCCTCGTTTCCGATCACTTTCATTGCGGCTTTGTATGACCCCAGTCGATCCGTTACTACGACATGCGGATTGCCATATCGTTTCATCGCTTTTCGCAAAAATCGTAATGCTGCATGGCGATCCCGGCGCCTGGTGACGTAAGCCTCTAGCACTTCACCCTCGTGGTCGACGGCTCGCCAGAGATAATGGAGTTCGCCATTTATTTTGACGAAGACTTCGTCGAGATGCCACGCCCAGTTCGAGTAATTATGGTTCCGCACGCGCCGCTTACGGATCTGTGCTGCGAACAACGGACCAAACCGGTTCCACCAGAAGCGCACCGTCTCGTGCGTGATATCGATCCTGCGCTCGTGGAGCAGGTCCTAGACGTTTCGCAGCGAAAGTGGGAAACGGATATACATCATCACAGCTAGGCGAATGATCTCGGGAGAAGCCCTGAAATATCTGAACGGATTACAAATCGGGCGAGGCGAGGAAATCGCTTCTTCGCGCTCAACCCGTACTAATCTGACGAGATCCCCCTTCGTGCTCAAATTGCTCTAAACCGGCGTAGCATGCGAGTTGAGCATATCGAATATTTGGTCACGCTCCGACAGAACCAGCAGAAGCGCTATGTCGCCCGGTCGTAGGAGGTCGAGGATTTGTCGGGCACCGTCCGCCGGGGAACTCGCCGCTCGGATCTGGCCGTCGTCCAGGCCACGGACTCTGCACTCCTGTATAATCAATCTCGAAACTTCACCGGGTTCCCGGCCACGAAGATACTCTGGCAATTCCGTTGCGACAAAAATATCGGGTTGCATCGCTAAGGTGCTGGTTGTGACATCGCGAATATCCTGATCCGACCGGTCACCGGCATGGCCGAGCATGACGAAGCGTCGTCGGGCATCAATGCCATTCATAGTCGTAATCACCGCCTCGATTGAATGGGCGTTGTGGGCAAAATCGACAAATACCCTCGCCCCCTTCACCGAGAACTCATTGCAGCGTCCAGGATTGTCCTTTGGATCGTTCCGGAAATCGCGCAACCCGCTGCGAACGGCTTCCAGATCGAGTCCCATGGCGCTGGACAAACAAATCACGCCCAGCGCATTGAGGATATTAAATCGGGCTGCGCCCTCCATCGCGATCGGGATCTCGCAAACATCGATAACGGCCTTGCTGTCAACGCCATCGAAAAACATCAACATGCTATCTTCCAGCCAGGCACAAGCCTCGCCGCTTCTGCGAGCCGCGACAATTTGAGATGTACTGGCCGTCAGTGAAAACCACCGGATCGGAGCACTTATTCCGGAGGAGTGTTGAACAAGAAGGGGATCGTCGGCGTTGAGGATCAACACTCCGTCCGGCCCTAGTGATTGGTGGACCGAGAGTTTTACAACGGCCAACTCATCAACCGTGTTGACGCCAAATTGCCCGAGATGATCAGCCGCGGCATTGGTGACCAGTGCTGCATGCGCGCCCCGGACAGGTAGGCCCCTACGCAGAATGCCGCCCCGTGCGACTTCCAAAAACGCCATTTCAACCCGCACATCACGCAGGAGCATCCGCGCACCACCGGGGCCAGAATAATCGCCCCGATCGAGAATGTCATCGCCAACACTGACCATATCGGTGGAAGTTAGCCCGGCAACTTTGCCGGCCGCTCGCGCAACAGAACAGGACAATCGCGTTGTCGTGGTTTTGCCGTTGGTCCCGGTGATCAATGCAACGGGTATGCTGGACACGCGTTCCCAGTCGACCTCGACGGGATCTGGCAATTGGGACACTGGCCAGACAAGCGAACCGGCTCCATACCCGACCGAGAGGAAATCATCATCCACAAGGGCGTCGAATCCGCGCGCACGGGCTGCTTTGATCAGTGCGATGAGCGCGGGGTTTGCCTCCCGTTTCATGACTGATTTTAGATCTCCGATCATGACTGAAAAGGTGCCGGACTCCAGATCGAGTAATTCGTTCGCGCAAAAATGCCAGGCCGTTTGAGCGGCAAAGGTCGCGCTGTAGAGCTGATCAAGCGGCGCCGATATGGCCAAGTTGATACCGCCCTCAAAAGGGCGTTCAATCAATTCCTCACCAATCCAGCCTATTGCGTCCAGGACGCGACGCGCCTGGGCTCGCCAAACTCGGATGACCCTGTCGGTTTCAATTTCCTCGAAGAACACATCGAGTACTGCACCGGGACGGTCCCACAACATGCCTGGCCCCGTCAGACGGCGTGTGTCGTCGAGCACGAGACGGTCCGAAATTGGGATCGATATGGATAGCGCGTCTTCGATAATTTCTGCGGGTTCAGTCATGATGGTTCTCGAGCTTAATCACTGTCCTCGGGCACAGTGCGTGCGAGGCGAACGCCGCGTTCGTCCTTGATAACTGTTTCGCCCTCTCCGACATATTCGGTAGGTTCGGCCGTGTTGCTCTCGACCGAAGGTGAAGTGGGCTCGGCTTCAGGTCGGTCATCATTCTTAAAGTATATAATTTGCTTCCAGCAACGGACGCTATTGTCACCGAAGACGGTCAACAAATCGCCTTCCTTAGCCATATTGAGCGCGTGGTCGACCGCCTCAATTTCATCGGGGATCAGGATAATAGCGTCGGAATCAACGCCCTTTTCCAACAGGACCTGTTGCATCATCTTAGGGATTTCATCCGATCCGCGACCCCGGCGGTTATCGTCCGCCTTGCAGATATAGAAGTCGAAATGACCGGCCAAAATCGCGGCAGCCTCGACGATGTCCTCATCCCGGCGATCGCCCGGCGCAGAAATGACCGCGATCCGGCGTCCCTTGACTTCGAGACGATCAACCAGATCCGCAATCGCCCGGAAGGCCGCGGGATTATGCGCATAATCCAGAATGACTTTGAACGGGTGCTCGTCAAACACATTTGTTCGCCCGGGTGCCTGGAAGAAACTTGTGTCAAAGGTTCTCAGTCCGTGGCGGATACTGTCGAGATCGACTTTCATACTAAAGGCCATTGCCGTAGCAACCATGGCGTTTTGCACATTGTGCATAGCCTTGCCTTCCATAGTTGCGGGTATCAGGTGTGACCACAAAACTGGGATATGTGCGCCATTATCGTAGACGGTAATTAAGTCGCCATTCATGCCCTTTTCGAGCACGATGGCCCGGCCGCCAGCGCGTATATGCTCCTTCACTAGGACGTGGTCGGAATTCATCGTTACATAACAAATATGTTCTGCTTGGGCGAAATCGGCCATCCGTAGGCAATGAATATCGTCGGCATTCAGCACGACAGTGTCTGTCGCCGATTCGACGACAACGCGTTTAACGACAGCGAGTTCTTCTACTGTATCGACACCTCCAAGGCCGAGATGATCAGCTGTGACATTGATGCAAGCTGCCACGTCGGAGCGTTGATAACCCAGACCGCTGCGCAATAACCCACCGCGGGCCGTTTCCATGACGGCAAAATCTACGGCGGGGTCGCGCAAAACCATTTGTGCCGAGCCGGGGCCGGTCATATCGCCCTTCATACTCATCCTGCCATTCACGTAAACCCCATCCGTCGACGTCATTCCGACGATCTTTCCGCTGGTTTTCATGATGTGGGCAAGTAGGCGCGATGTTGTGGTCTTGCCGTTGGTGCCGGTGATGGCGGCAATCGGAATCCGACTCTCGGTGCCGGTCGGGAACAACATCTCAATGACCTTGCCAGAGACGTCACGGGATTTGCCCTCGCTAGGTGCCACATGCATCCGGAAGCCTGGAGCCGCATTGACCTCGACGATAGCACCTCCGGTGTCTTTGTAGGATCTAGTGATGTCGTCAATTAGGAAGTCGACGCCACCAATATCGAGACCAACCGCTTCGATCGCACGTTCAGCCATTTCACGATTATCTGGATGCACGATGTCGGTTACGTCGATGGCGGTTCCACCGGTTGAGAGGTTAGCGGTTGAACGCAAGAAAAGGCGATCGCCCGCCGGTAAAATTGTGTCCGGCTCCATCCCCGATTCATCGAGTAGGCGAAGTGCTTGCGCATCCAATTCCAGATTTGTCAGAACCTTTTCGTGGCCAATACCCCGTCGCGGATCGTTATTCACGATCTCGACCAGCTCCGCCACGCTCGATTTACCATCCCCGACCACATGGCCAGGAACGCGTTTGGCGACGGCGACCAATTCCTTGTTCACTACCAGCATACGATGGTCGTAGCCTGTGATGAATTTCTCGACCAGGACTGCTCTTCCCTTGCCGTGCGCACGCGCCTCAGAAAATGCCGTTTTGACTTGATTATCCTCTGTCAGATTAATTGACACACCGCGCCCGTGATTGGCATCGAGCGGCTTGACGACAACAGGGTAACCAATATGTCGAGCGGCGCGGATGGCATTTTCGGGCGAGTATATCATGCGCTGCTTGGGGACAGGAAGTCCCATATCATTCAAAAGATTATGGGTTTCTTCTTTGTCGCAAGATATTTCCACTGCGATATGGCTGGTTTCACTGGTGATGGTCGCCTGAATTCGCCGCTGATGGCGGCCATGGCCAAATTGCACAAGCGAGTAGCGGTTGAGCCGTAGCCACGGAATATCGCGCGCTTCTGCTGCCTTGATTAGCGATGCGGTCGAGGGGCCGAATTCCTGGCGCTGAGCGTGAAGCACGAATTCTCTTAGTTCGCTTTCCCAGTCAAACTCCGGATCGGTGTCAAAATTGGCTTGATCGCGAATATCATCGGGCAGTAGATGCATCAATAAGCGCAATGCCAGCTTGCCAGCATCAAGTCCGACCTCACGTTGACGGTACGCATAAACCATATTGTATTGACCGGGTACGCCGGTAGATCTTGTCCGTCCGAATGTCACTTCGGTTCCAGCGACGCCTTGGATTTCCAGCGCGCAATGTTCCATTACGTGTCCGAGCCAGGTGCCGTCATCCTCTCGTAATCGGCGGATAAAGCCTCCAGTTTTGCGATAAGAACATCCATGCTGCTCAAGTCCGGGCAATGCTTTTACCAAAGCATCTATAAAGTCGGACCCGATTTTCGCCGACGGCCAGTCTTCAAGCACACCCAATTCAAGCACATGTCGGATAACAGGAAATCCTGCCCACACATTTGGGCCGACATAGACGTTCGTGGAAACGATTTTCATGGCAATCAAATCTCTTTCTGGCTGAAGCCTGTCATTCTCGCGCCCTGACCTTGAAGCTCTCCCGATGCAAACGGGAGACAGGTTGGCTTAATCGTTGTGGTTGGCATCAGGTGGGTAGGCCTGCCGTTTGGCCAAATCATATGTGCACCCTTCACTCATGACATCGACTCTCAAGCCAAGCAGGCTTAGAGCCTCACCCTTGCTGGCTTGCCACATTGAAGAATAGCTCAAGCTACCCGCGTCAACGACTGTCACCATACCGCTTCCCACAACTTCGAGCACATCATCCGGACCGATGAATGCCGCCGAGTCCTCATCGATGCCCAGGCCAATAAGGAAGGGGTTGTGCGAGGTTGCGGACAATAATCGGCCGAGCCGGTTCCGCTGGGTGAAGTGCTGGTCGATTACCACAGCATTTGTGAGCCCCAAGCCCGGCGAAAGAGACACGCCGCCACCCGACGGAGCTGCATTACTCTTGCCGCCGGCAATCATGTGTTCTGACATGATGGATGCGCCCGCCGAAGTACCCGCCACTGGAACACCAGCTGCATTTCGACGACGGATTGTTTGGGCAACGGGTGTCCCGCCGAGGATGGTGGACAAACGCAATTGGTTACCGCCGGTTATGAAAATGCCCGTCGCGCGTTTGAGCATCTCCACATAGGCAGGGTTTTCGCAATCTTCGCGCCGCTCGATCGGTAAAAATTCAACCTCTCCAGCACCAAGATCATGGAAGATTTCATTATAATCTGGCCCGGTCGACTCAAGGCGCGATGCCGTTGGAATTACTACAATATCAGCCTTGGGCCCACCGGCAATTTCAAGGAATTTGCGATGAATTTGCATTTCCTTGACCTTGTCCTCACCCCCGCCTATCGGAATGATGTATCCACGGTCCTGATCCGGCATTAGGGGGGCAGGGCACATATGTGATTTCCACTTTCTATTGGTATCAGGGGCACTCAATGCCCGAACATGTCATCCATTTTCATATGTTCCGACGATGAATGCACGCCCATCCCGCACATGCCATTGCCCCATGGCCATTACATCCCTCACCTCGAGCTCGTCACTTAGGACGATCAGATCGGCATCCTTGCCTTTCTGTAGTCGTCCCTTGGTTGAGAACCGCAGCAGATCACCGACGTTCGATGTCATGGCTGGGAGAATATCTCCAAGCGGCACGCCCTGGGCGGCAACTTCTCGCAGCGTTGCCATCAAAGTCGAAGACGATCCGATGCCCATCTGGGTCAGATTGCCCTGGGTATCAAACTGGGGCAGGCATCCGCCACCATCCGAGCTGATTGTCAGCTGCGCCGGTGGGCAGCTGGCCTCCCGGTATCTCAAAAAGGCCTCTGTCGCTGAATAACCGGGGCCGACATCATCAGCGGGGAATGCCGTCAGATCAATCACGCAGCCATGTTTTGTGATCTCAAGGGCTTCTTCAAATAATTGCCGGTTGCGATTGACATGCGTCGGGTTGAATACCCGCGATGGGAGTTCGGATTGCTCGATGGCCGCGCGAAGCATTTCAAGGCCGCGCTTCCCGTCGCCTAGATGGCAATGAACTATGCCAGCTTTGCCTGTCATCAGACCGGCCACATGGGCTTCACTGGCGACACGCAGAAATTCGTCAAGCGTTGGCTGACTTGATCTGTGATCACTTAAGGCAAGTTCGCCGACACCGATAACCGGATCGATATTGACAATATCGCTCCGTGCGCTTCCGGTCAGCGTCATGAGTGGGTAGTGATATCCGCCTGTATGGCACCATGCCGATATCCCTTGTTCGCGCAGACCATAGACTTGGGTCACTAGTGTTTGGGTGTTGCGGGTCAGGTCATCAGTGCCCAATACACCGACAACGCTGGTGACGCCGGCGAGGGTGAATGCCGAAAGCGCGAGCGGTGGTACGCGGCTTGCTGGCCCGGACTCGCCACCGCCGCCGACAATGTGGGCGTGGGCGTCAATAATGCCAGGAATCACAGGCGCACCCTCGACGTCAACCACTTGGACATCAAGGCAAGGGTCAAGCTCCGGAAGTTTTTCACCGACGTAAATGATCTTGTTGCCAGCAACGAGAATATGTCGCGGCCCCAGTCGGGCGGGTGCGTAGAGCTCCGCATTTGTAATCAAATGAAGCATGCCCCCCGGTACACACCATATCTGCGCATGCCAATAGAAAATGGCTTAAGCCAAGTGAAGTGCCGATGGCGGCAGGGTGGTGTCAGACGAACGCGAACGAGGCTCGAAAGGGTGGTGTCAGACAAACGCGAACGGGTCTCCGAAATCGTCCACCGCCCCCAACTCAGACGGCAAGTTGGCGCCATTCGGCCAGAGCTGCGGAGCGGTTTTGCGTGAATGTTTCTCTGCGGTTTAGGTGGCGCGCGTGGCTGAAGTGGTTGTGGACGGATGACTGGGCTGAGACGAATTTCTGCAACGTCTCGAAACTGCGAAACTTGCCCATTGCTCGTTCCTTTCGTCGGAAGGGGAGGTGGGAGTTTTCG
>JAQXCQ010000225.1 GCA_029251785.1 Maricaulis sp.
TTCTCGATCTCTGGCCATGTGAACAATCCGTGCAATGTCGAAGAGACCATGTCGATTCCGCTGAGAACGCTGATCGATACGCATTGCGGCGGTGTTCGCGGCGGCTGGGATAATCTCAAGGCGGTCATTCCCGGCGGGTCTTCAGTTTCGCTGCTGCCCAAGGATATCTGCGACGATGTGTTGATGGATTTTGATGCCCTGATGGAGCACAAGTCCGGACTGGGAACCGCCGCCGTTATCGTGATGGACAAGTCCACGGACGTAGTGAAGGCCATCGCGCGCATCTCATATTTCTACCGCCACGAAAGCTGCGGCCAGTGTACGCCGTGCCGTGAAGGTACGGGCTGGATGTGGCGCGTGCTGGAACGCATGTCGCGCGGCGAAAGCACGATTGAAGAGATCGATTTGCTGCTCGACGTGGCTGGCCAGGTCGAAGGTCACACCATCTGCGC
Organism: Maricaulis sp.; assembly: GCA_029251785.1. Classification (GTDB taxonomy): domain Bacteria; phylum Pseudomonadota; class Alphaproteobacteria; order Caulobacterales; family Maricaulaceae; genus Maricaulis. The sequence goes on from JAQXCQ010000225.1 coordinate 453, forward strand.
CCTCGGCGACGCGGCCGCATGGCCCGTCCAGGGCCTGATCCGTCATTTCCGCTCGGAAATCGAGGATCGCATCAATAATTACCGCGCCGGCAAACCCGTGTTTGTCAGCCAAGTGGCAGCGGAGTAGGGAGAACCGTGAGAACTCTCCTCACATATGTTCTGGCGGCGGTGGCGATGACCACACTCGGCGCATGCACGACGCAAATCGACCAGCACGAGGAGGCTGTGTCGCCGGAACTGGTATCGCGGCTCGCCCAATCTGGTCGCGGCGGGACCTATCGGCTCTCGAATGGCGAGGATGTCATTGTGAGTACGGGCGGTGTCGGAACCTATGTAGCCGGTGTGGTCTGCCCTACCCATCACTTTCGATACTGCTTCAGACCAGAAAATGCCGTTTCGGTCAGGTATAGCACGCGACACCGTCGCCCAAGCCTCACGAATTTGGCGGCTGCTCCGGGGGCTGTGGTGATCGGTGGCCTTATGCTCGCCGCAGGCGCTGGTGCGAGCGCCCACGGCGGCAGTCATGCGACGCCATCGGATCGTGAATCCGCCGTCGAGGCCGACGTGGACGCAAATGCGGGCTGGATCACAGAGCAAGTGCGTGACGCGCGAGGAGCGTTCTCGCGTCAGGACGGGCTGATCTTTCACGGAGAATACGCTTGTTCGGCCAACGCGTTGGATATACGCGAGGCGGAAACCGATGCGGAGGTGCGGGCCTGGATCTGGGAGCACCGATTTGAATTGGCAGGGAGTTGCCTGATTGCGTCGCGAAGTCTCTGGATTGGAGAGACTGACCGCTGGCTGGACATATGGATGATCGGCCAAATTCGAACGCGTTGGGAGCGCCTACACTGTTCTACGGAGTGGATCGGACGCCGTCCGCTCGCACGGGATGAAAATGGACAAGCCGTACAGCGCGATGGTTATGCCATCGTCTCATACGCACGCTATCGCCGGATTTTGCCCAACGCATTCGTCGTGCTAAACAATACCGGTAGCCGTTCAGAGATCGATGCGACGTTGGAGCGGTTCTTCGAGGCGTATGATCACTGGTCCAATGATCTGCGCACTTACGCGTACGCGCCCCCGACAACTGAAATCTGCGAACCCGTTGGCGGTACCGTCACCGTGCAGCAATTTGATGAGCGACGTAATTTGATGCGGCTGTTTGGACCATTCAACCCAGAGCCTGGCGTGGTTCTTTATGGCGATCGCATTATTCCAATTGTTGACGCAAATGCTGTGAGTGCTTCGGTCGAAGGAATTGAAAAATCATGAGCGATGATCTCCGCAAAATTGTAATTGACGGTCAGGAAATCGATGTACCGAATTCCTATACGCTGTTGCAGGCGGCTGAAGAGGCCGGGCGCGAAATTCCGCGGTTTTGCTATCACGAGCGTTTGTCCGTAGCGGGCAATTGCCG
>JAQXCQ010000007.1 GCA_029251785.1 Maricaulis sp.
ACCTTGCCAAGGTTTAGGTCGTCAGTTCGAATCTGATCGCCCGCTCCATTTCTTAAAAAAAAGAATTCAGCCAACCTGGCAACGGGTCGGTGTGTGTGCGTGTCTTGCAGAAAAACGAAACCCAGCCTTACCGCGTAAGGCTGGGTGCAAATGCGCAGCAAGAACAGTGCGAACCAGAATTCGCTGCCCTTGAGTGTGCTGACAGTCTCGCATCGGGTATCGGCGAACCGACACCCGTCATGACCGGCAGACTAGTCCGACAAGGATCTCAAAAGATCGATGACACGCCGGCGCACTGTTTGATCCTGGATGCCTGCAAATGCAGATGCCAGAGCCAACCCGTCTGGACTGGCGATAAAATCATACAAAGTGGCCGAGTCATCATTTTTTAGTTCGCTGGTACCTTCCTCGTCGAGTCCTTCGAAGAAATAGGCGACCGGAACGTCCATAACCCGGGCAACATTGAAGAGCCGACTCGCCCCTATCCGGTTCGTTCCACGCTCATACTTCTGGACCTGTTGGAAGGTGACACCCAATTTCTCACCGAGTTCAGACTGGCTCATATCCAGCATGCTGCGGCGCAAACGAAGGCGTGCTCCAACGTGTTTGTCGATACTTGTAGGACCTCTAGCGCTCATGTTTTCCTCATGCCTGTGGTCAGTAAAAGTCAAACGCAACGCGTGCACAACGCGCAATGATGTATCGTTTGCTGTGCGCCACCGCTTAATCTGATGGTTTGGTGCAACACACCGTAAACCCTGAGACAAGTCGCGTTTTGACACACTTTGACGTCTTCACATAGAGAGCCGCTGAAATTTTCAGTTTAGATTACTCGATTATCAGTACAGCTGGCGACCTAGAAGTGTTGATCTACGACGATCTCGTCTATTTTTCACCTGATCTATATTGTTCATCAGATTTTGAAAATAAACAGTAATATCAAACGAGTATTGAAGCAATCAAATTCGCCCACCGTGCTTTATGGGCCGGTTGTATGTCTTTAATTGTGGGCATCAAAGGTTGATCACCTATGCAGGTAAACGTGGGTTCGTGCTCGCAAGGCGAGCTGTTAACCGAGGCGCGCTTCTGGAAGATAGGTAACTTTCCACGCACTCGAAACGCCTCACACTCCAACCATCAAGCCTGCGCCGAGACAACGTCGATTTTGGAAAATTCCGACGGATGGCAAAATTCATTTCTGAACCATGGATTCTCAGCACTCTGAAAAATCGATGCGACCCAGTCACCGACACATTTATTACGACCGACCCGGTGGCTATCAGGCATATATCGAAGCCAAAATCGAACATCTTGCTTGAAATCAAAATCTAATAAGACAAGTTCATCTTCAAAGAGGGGGGCCAGATAGGTCGGCAGCATTGCAATACCACCCCCATGGCGCAAAACTTCGAGCAGGGTAGCGCTCACATCGGTCCGAAAACCATACTGAATGTAAGCATCGACCGTCTCGACACGTCGCTTCCAGAGGTCTGAATCCGGTGAATAATTCTCAAGCTTTAAAAAACGATAGGACAGGGCATCGTGGGCGTTTTTGGGAATCCCATACGTATCGATGAACCGGTGCGACGTGAAAGGCATATAATGTAACCGTCCGAGAGAATGGGCGGTGGCTTCCATCGATTTGTCGGTGGAGAACGTCACGCTGAGGTCAGGCGCTGGTAGGGGGCTACCCCGATCGGCTTCACGGACGAGATTGAGGTCTATCCCAGGATTGGCCTGGAGAAATTTCGGCATATGCTTCGCGAGCCAGTATGTCGCTAGACCGTCGGGGACTTGCAACGTCACCTCGCCGACACGGGCCTTGTCCTCGCCGCCCAAGCGGGATTCCAGTTGCTGAGCAGATCGCTGAATGGTTTGGACGTAATCCAGAGCCTCATGGCCTGCCGTTGTCAGAACCAGCCCCCCTGCGCGCCGCTCGATTAACTTGGTTCCCAGACGGCTTTCAAGTTGCTGAATGCGCTTGCTAACGGTGGGTTGTTGTATGCCGAGAGCCGTCGCTGCAGCGCTCATGGATCCCGTGTTGGCCACCGCGTAGAAAACCTGCAAATCGTCCCAATCAAAGACGCTGCGCCTCACATCAACCAATGATTCCAGACTATCCATTATTCCATCTTCGCTGAAGTCAATTTTGAGCGCATTCGCTAGAGCTAAACCGACGCAAGCCGGATGAGTTCAATGAGCACCTTTGATTGTAACAATACCTTACACGAGCCAACCGCTCAATTCCATGTTGAAAACATGGATAATTGTTTGGCTTATTATGGCTTTACACCGGTAGCGTCGCATCAAGTCGGTACATTTCACACTTTGGCGGATCAACTCATTCCCGGGAAGATCGCCAGAATTAAGACCCTGCAAGAGGTGCAGTCACTGACTGAGTGTTCCTTGCATATGAGAACGCGACGGGCTGGCGTCACGATCAAGCCGGATGCCATTCTCGCTTCAATTCGGCTTACCGATGAGGGTCGCCGCGCCGTGTTGGATGGGCGGTTTGGATTTGATGATGCAGATCCGGGCTGGATTTGCCATCCAGGTCAGGCCTGCATTGCACTTCTTTCCTGGGGCATGGCGGGAAGAACGGGGTCTGCCCAATCGGTGACCTTGCGGGCGTTGATGGCCAGTTGGAAGCAATTTTACGCCACGACACCGGTCCTTGCGAGGGGGCGAAGCGAAAGCGGGCAAAAACTATTGAGCCGCCTGGGCTTCGTTCCCACGCCGATTTCTGAAGCGGTCTCCGCATCATCTTCCGGAGTTGATGTCCCAACTTATGTTTGCGCCCAATATCCAAGTCGTTTCGATGCGACCGGCGAATGTGGTGACGTCGAGCGAAATATCGAGAGGGCCGCATAATGAACGCTCCCACCCCCGCACCGCGAATTCAGACACGTCTCGCGCGCACCTTCGATGAGGTCGTCATGGCGATGACCTTGCGCGGCGTTACTTATCTGGGCGAACAATATGCACCGTATAACGAGGAGTATGACGGCAATGACCTCGTAGCAGCGTCGCATCTGATCGCATGGATGGGGCGTGAGCCGGTTGGCGTTCTTCGCCTTCGCTGGTTCGCCGGTTTTGCCAAAATAGAGCGTGCTGCGGTTTTGCCCGCCTTTCGGGGGCTCGGAGTGATGCGCGCGCTGACAACCGACGCAATGACCTATTGCGCGCGGCGCGGATACCGCAAGCTGCTCGGGCACGCGCAGATTGATCGGGTCACTTATTGGCAATCACACGGGTTTGAAATTCGCCACGAACGCCCACGCTTTCGTTTTTCTGATTACGAATATGTCGAAATTCTCAAAACACTCGAACTGCCGGGCGATGTCATTGATATGGATGCGCCGCCATTGGTTTTGATACGGCCGGACGGAGACTGGGACCGGCCCGGCGCCTTCGACGCATCCGTATCGCGACCGGTTCGAATCCAGCAGAAGCCGGAGCGGGTCGCGTAATGGATACCTTGCAAAACACACCGACGCTGGTCTTGCTCGATTGCCAGAAAATTCATTTTCATGAGGCCGGCGAGCATGCCGTCGATCACGCCGACACCGTGCGTCATATCGAGCGCGTGCTGACGACAGCCCGATATTGTGGTTGGAGCGTAGTTCACAGTCAGTTACGCCCGCAACCGGGTTTGTCGCCGGGCTCGCGCTCAACAGGATCAATTCCAATTGACGGACTTCGGCCGAGGGCGAGCGAAGCGGTCTTTACCCGCAGCCAATTGTCGGCGTTTTCGGACCCAATGTTCGAGCAGACACTGACACGCGGCAATCAGGGACCTGTTTTCATGGTCGGGTTCTCTCTCGCCTTTTCGGTCCTCGCGACAATTTATGAGGCGTCTGCTCGACACCTCCACCTGACACTGGTGGAGGAAGCGATTGGGTGCGCGCCCCTCGGGCATCAATCGCCGGCCGCGGTGCGCTCGTTTTTATTTAGTCTCATCAACCAGCTTGCCGGGACTGTGGGCTGGTCTGAGGTCCAACAAGCCTGGGTCAAACCGGGCTCTTTCGTATCAACTTCAAAATGGGGAATCCATCATGAGCACTTTAGGCAGCAAGATAATTAATCCACCCAATTCACCTCTATCCAAATCCGACCGCGAACGGCTTCAGGCTGCCCGCAAATCCGTGGATCGACTGGAAGCGGATCTATCCGGATTGTCGCAAGATGCGGATGACTTGAATTATTTGATCAATGTTCTTCGCCATGGCGTGCTTTTGGCGCTCGACGGGGCGGGCGAGAATATTCGGCCTCTTGCATCCGCTGGCGCGCGCCACACAACCAATTGACGGCTCTCACACGACAAAGAAAATGGCACCATGGCCGCCCGGTTCACCGGGCGGTCATCTTCGTCATGAAATAAAAACATGACTTCACACATCTGTGATGCGGGCGGGGACTGGTAATCAAAAAACCATTTCCCATATCACCCTCATCGATGGATGAGCTGCATCTGTCGAGTGACACCAGATCGGAAAGGATCGGTTATGACGCGTTATATTTCAGTGACTTTGGCTGGTTTGATTCTATCTGCAGTCGCAGTGGCCTATAGCTGGGCGCAGCCCAGCAGCCTCTATATCAGCTAGTTTAACGGTCCAAATCCGGCCCACTCCTCTCCCCTGATCAGAGTTGGCTGTACTACCGTTGAAGAAGGCCTCGACCGAGCGTCCCCCCAGCCTGCTCCACGAGGTCTGACAGGCACCGCCGGGCTCCCCCTGTCCCTGTCCGGCGGTGCCACATTTTTGTGCACCATCAAAAAAGAAAAGCAATATTGCAGATTCAACCGCCTAGGCGGCTTGCACCTGCGCCAAACGGGTCTAGGCTCGCACAAATTCTCGCAGGCTTAGGGAGCACGAGCCACATGGGGACTGTCGTCGGAGTTGCGCACGCTTATTCGCGCGCGGAGTTCATGGAGGCGTCAAGGCGTCTCTGGCAGGAGCACTATGGAAGTGAGTGCGGGGACACCGGCAACTCCTTCTTTTCTCAAATCTATGATGACGCCCTCGCGGAAGACCTCGATCGGGTTTCGGCGGAAGAATTGGCGCATCTGGGTTTGAGTTTTTGGGACTATGGCGACGCGCGCAGCAGCGACGCCATCCTGGTGCGGGTGCGGTCGGCAACGCGCGCCGATGGTTCCGAATTGCCACGTGATGTCCTGGAAATCATCAGTCGGGACAGACCTTTCCTTGTCGATTCAGTCATGGGTGAAATTGGCGCCCAGGGTCACGATATTGTCGCCATGTTCCATCCGATCATTCAAGCGCGGCGTGATGATAGCGGAAAACGAGTTTTATCCGGCGGAAACTGTGTCGCTGAATCCATGATTCAGGTCCACTTGCCGCCGCTTGATGAATTATCGCGCCGGACCCTCATCGATGGCGTGAGTGCGACTCTCAATGAGGTCCGTGTTTCCGTCGAAGACTGGTCGGATATGCGCGCTCAAATGGATGAGGCTATCGCGCATCTTGAGCAGGCTGTGACGCATACAAGTGCTGAGGAATTAGCTGAATCAGTAGAGTTTTTGCGGTGGCTGCGGGACGATCATTTCGCCTTTCTCGGGTGCCGAGTCTACGAATTCAATGTCGCTGACGATGGTTCGATGGCGGATCGACAGCCAAGGGTTGGTCCAGATACCGGTCGGGGTGTGCTCCGTGATCCGGAATGTCATGTCCTCCGCAAAGGGTCTGAACCCGCCGTTTTAACGCCGGAAATCGAAACATTCCTGCGCGAACCAAACCCAATTATCGTTGCCAAGGCGAATATGAAGTCGCGCGTTCACCGGCGTGTCTACATGGATTATGTCGGTGTGAAGCGATACCGCTCCGACGGAGCCGTTATTGGCGAGGCTCGATTTGTTGGCCTGTTCACCGCTGAAGCCTACGACCAGAGCGCCAGTAAAGTCCCGTTGATCCGCCGAAAAGTTCGCCGTGTGCTTGAGCGAGCGGGTAAGGCGCCGGGCACCCACAACGCAAAAAAGCTTCGCAATACCGTAGAAAACTTTCCGCGCGACGAACTTTTCCAGATGGAAGAAAACGATCTCCTCGAGATCGGCCTCGGTATTTTGCATTTGCATGATCGCCCGCGCACCAAACTGTTTTTCCGGCGCGATCAGTTCGACCGATTTGTCTCTGCCCTGCTCTATGTGCCGCGGGATCGATACAATTCAAAGGTCCGCGAAAGCGCAGGCGAGCTGATCCGTGACGCCTTCGGCGGACGACTGTCGGCCTATTATCCCAAATTCGGCGATAGTCCGCTGGCGCGGGTACATTACATTATCGGGCTCGATCCCTTTGATCACCCGGAACCGGATATTTCCGATTTGGAGCGCCGTGTCGCACGATTGTCGCGCACGTGGGAAGATGATTTCGAAACTCATGTCCGTCGAACGGCAGATAATGAAATTCGGCTTCGCATGCCTGCCTATCATGACGCATTCAAAGCCGGTTACCGCGAATTATATGATCCAGAAGAAGCCTTGCATGACGTCATCAAGCTGGAATCGCTCGATTCGCCAGACAAAATTGCCGTCCGTGTTTATCGTGAGCCAGATGACAAAGAGACCGAGCTGCGGCTAAAAATCTACCGTGTCGGAGAGCCTGTCTCTCTGTCGGGTGTGATGCCGATCCTGGAAAATTTGGGATTGCATGTGGTGCAGGAAACGGGCTTCCCGGTCGACCGCAGACCGGATGAAGGGTCCACGATGGACCGGTCATATGTCCATGATTTCGAGTTAGAAACGGATGCGATATTAACGCGATCCCTTGAGGAAATAACGCCGGTGCTCGAGGGCGCGCTCCTCGCTGTTGTGGAGGGAAATACCGAGGATGACGGGTTTAACCGACTGATCCTCGACATTGGTGTCAGCTGGCGGGAAGCCGCCTTCTTGCGGACCTGTGCACGGTATCGCCAGCAAACAGGCCTTGATCCGTCCCAGGCCATCCAGGAAGAGGCGCTCGCATCCAACAGCGATATCGCTCTTCAATTGCTGGACCTCGTTCGCATCAAATTCGACCCGGATTTTGACGGCTCAATGGATGAACGCCGAAAAGCCGCAGAAGCTGCCGGCGAGGCGATTAGCGCGAAGCTTGAAACGGTTGCCAGCCTCGATCATGATCGCGTGCTGCGACGCATGTTCCGGTTGGTCGAGTCAATTCTTCGAACCAATTTCTTCCAAAGGGAAGAGGATGGTGGTCAAAAGGCCAGAATTTCGATCAAAATTGCCTCCGGACAGCTGGAAGAATTACCGCTTCCCAAACCGTATCGAGAAATTTTTGTCTGGGCTCCCGATGTCGAAGGGGTGCACATCCGCTTTGGCCCCGTCGCGCGCGGCGGCTTGCGGTGGTCTGATCGTCGTGATGACTTTCGCACCGAAGTACTCGGATTGGTGAAGGCGCAGCAAGTCAAGAATGCTGTCATTGTTCCGGTGGGCTCGAAGGGCGGGTTTTATCCCAAGCAGCTTCCGAAATCGGGAAGTCGCGATGACGTTTTTCAGGCTGGACGAGAGGCCTACAAGACCTTTATCCGCGGTCTTCTGGACATCACGGACAACATTGTTGATGAGGTCGTCAACGGCCCGGCGTCGACAATTTGCTGGGATGATGATGATCCCTATCTGGTGGTCGCTGCCGATAAGGGCACAGCAACCTTCTCCGATACAGCCAATGGTCTCGCTGAAGACGAATACGATTTCTGGCTTGGAGACGCCTTCGCATCTGGCGGCTCTGCCGGTTATGATCACAAGAAGATGGGCATTACCGCGCGCGGGGCATGGGAATCCGTCAAGCGGCACTTCCGTGAAATGGGCAAAGATATCCAGAATGAGCCATTCACCGTCATCGGAGTTGGCGATATGTCTGGCGACGTCTTTGGCAACGGCATGTTGCTGTCACGCCAAATCCGTCTCGTAGCCGCCTTCGATCACCGTGATATCTTCATCGACCCTAATCCCGGCGATCCCGCGCAAATGTGGGAAGAACGCAAGCGCTTGTTCGACGCGCTGCGCACCTCCTGGCAGGATTACGATACGCGCCTGATTTCCAAGGGTGGCGGTGTTTTTCCGCGTAGCGCAAAGACGGTTGAAATCAGCGAAGAAATTAAGCAGTTGACTGGTTTGGAGAAAACCAAGGTCAGTCCGCTTGAGTTGATGAGTGCATTGCTTAGGACCCCAACGGAGTTGCTTTGGTTTGGCGGCATCGGAACCTATGTGAAAGCCACTCACGAGCAACATTGGGAGGTCGGCGACAAGACAAATGACACCCTGCGTCTCAATGCCACCGAGGTGGGAGCCAGCGTCATTGGTGAGGGAGCCAATCTGGGCTTTACCCAGGCGGCCCGTATCGAATTTGCCGGTGAGGGTGGCCACGTTAATGGTGACTTTGTCGACAATTCCGCCGGTGTCGACAGCTCCGACCACGAGGTCAATATCAAGATTCTCCTGCGTCCGATGATGCGGTCTGGCGACATGAATCGTGAGGACCGCGACACATTGCTCGCATCGATGACTGACGATGTCGCCGATCATGTGCTGGCCCATAATTACGACCAGACCCTGGCGCTGACGCTGGCTGAAAACTCCTCAGCCGCTGATCTCGATGCCCATGAGCGCTTCATGGGGAGTCTGGAAGCGGCCGGGCAGCTAAATCGCGAAGTTGAGGTGCTGCCAAGCGCGGAAACTGTTCGCGGAATGAAACAACGCGGCCAAGGTTTGGCTCGTCCTGAACTGGCCGTTTTACTCTCCTATGCCAAGATCACCCTGTTTGATGAGCTGGTTGCCTCCAATGTTCCGGATGATCCGCATTTTGGGACTATGTTGCGCGACTACTTCCCCGACGCCTTGCACAAATACGAAGCGGCGATGCAGTCCCACCGCCTGAAGCGGGAGATCACAGCAACAATTTTGGCCAATGAAATGGTCAATTTGGGTGGCCCGACCTTTATCCGTCGTGCCATTGATTCAACCAGCGCGACTGTGCCGGTAATCGCGCGTGCTTTTGAGGCCGGTCGCGAAATCTTCCGGTTTGACGACCTGACCGATCGCATCAATGCGCTCGATAACAAGGCACCGAGCGAAGTACAGGTGCAATTGCATGAGGAAATCATCCGCCTGATGCGCCGACAGACCAATTGGTTGGTCCGCCGAAATCGCGCCAATGAAAACATGCAGAACCAGCAAATTTCAGAAATCGTTGCGGCCTATAAGCCGGGTGTCGACATGCTCAAAGGCAAGGTTCACGACATTATTTCCGAGTATGAGCATGAGGGGATTGCGGCACGCAAGAAAGCCTTTGTTGATGCCGGTGCCCCGGAAGATTTGGCCCAGGCCGTTGCCGAATTGCGACCGCTCAGCTCATCAACGGATGTGATCGATCTGGCCAACCGCAAGGAATGGCCGCTTGAATCCACGGCGCGTCTGTATTTCGCCATTGGTGCGCGCTTCTGCTTTGATCAATTACGTGGCCGAGGGCAGGCTGTTTCTTCCAAACAGCATTGGGACCGCCTGGCAATCCGTCGTTTGATGGAAGACTTTTACGCCAGCCAGCAGGCCTTTACCGCCTCGGCCATGCGCTTTGCGCTCGAGGCCGGCGGATCACTTGAAGCCGGTGTCGGTGAGCCAAGCCGTGAATGGGCCGAAGCGCTCGTCGAGGCCTGGTCTATCGTCAACGATGAGGAAGCCTGCCGTGTGGACGCGGTTCAGGGTGATCTGGACAATTCCGGCGCCTGGACATTGTCCAAATTGGCCATCGCTTCGACCCAATTACGGGAATTGGCGATGATTGCTCAGCCGGGCGTCATCAATACCTGATCCAGAATACCCACGACCCGGGTGTATGCACGCTGTGTGGCATCCGGGTCGTATTCCATCCGCGGATCCGCAGACGGACCAGGTTTGTCAAACGCATGGGTAAGACCCGCCCACACGTCGAATTCGATTGAAACGCCCGCATCTCGGGCGCGCGTCAATGTTGCGCGACAATCGCGATGGGGCGCGATCATGTCGTTTCCGGCCAAAATCGCGAACACGGGAATATCCGAGTTCAGATCCGAGCCGTCACTCCCCACAGGGAAGCCGCAATAGGGATAGATCAAAACGGCGGCACGAACCTGTTCGGCCAGGGGGTCTACCTCTCCTAGCAGGGAGGCCGGTGCTTGATTTCGCCCGGATGCGGCCAGGGCATCAATTATCGTCCAACCGCCATGGCTCCACCCCACCAGTGTTAATTGATCGCCATCAATCCGTGCATCAGAGGCGGCGATTTGCACTGCCGCAAACACATCCGCCGAACGTTCCTGTCCCCAGAGTCGCATCGCAGTACAAACCTGGCTCATTGCCGCAAATCGCCCAATGCTGCGCGCCGACAGGGAATCCACGATGACCACACCATAGCCGGCTTCAAGGGCCGCCTCGGCATACCCGTCCTGAACATTCTTCAATCCGCCGCAGCCATGAAACATGATCAATGCGCCCACGGGTTCGGTCGCACTTTCAGGGATATGGATTTGGGTATAGGGTTCGATCAGCGCGATTTGTTCGGATAAGGATCGTGCAGGAACCGACAGGCTGGTGGCATTCGACACAGCACTTGTCCCCATTCCAAGCCCGAGCAGGCCGAAAATGAGGGCGGACACTTTCAATGTGGGATGAATTATCATCCCACCATTCTGCCTCGAGAGGATCTGCAACGTCTACGTTAAACCGATTCACCTACAGTCCGAGCTGACCCGCCGCCTAGTGTCGGAAGTGACGCATGCCAGTGAACACCATAGCGATGCCGGCCTCGTCCGCCGCCGCGATAACCTCGTCATCCCGGATCGAGCCGCCCGGCTGAATGACGCAGGTCGCCCCGGCTTCAACCGCCGCCAACAACCCGTCAGCAAACGGGAAGAACGCATCTGATGCACAGGCAGAGCCCTGCGTGCGCGGTATGTCCCATTTATTTTCCTGTGCGGTTGTTTCCGCTTTGCTGACCGCCAGGCGGGCGGCTTCAAGCCGACTGGTCTGACCCATGCCAACACCGGCGGTGGACCCGTCTTTCACATAGACTATCGCATTGGATTTCACGTGTTTGACGATTTTCCAGGCAAACATCAAATCGTCCATTTCCGCATCATTAGGTGCACGCTTGGTGACGACTTTGAGGTCGGACTTAGAGACAGACCCAGTGTCGCGTTCCTGCACCAGCAGGCCACCGGCGACAGTCTTTGTCGTCCAGCCTGATTGCGCGACATCGGGTAAACCGCCGGTCAGCATCACCCGTAAATTCGGCTTGGCGGCCAGAATATCCAACGCATCCTGATCGGCATCAGGTGCGATAATCACTTCGGTGAAAATTTTCACCATCGCCGTGGCAGTCTGCGCATCAAGCGTCCGGTTGAGCGCGACAATGCCGCCAAAAGCGGAAATCGGGTCCGCAGAAAACGCCTTGTTATAGGCTTCAGAAATCGTTGTCGCGACGGCCACGCCGCACGGATTGGCGTGCTTGACGATCACAACGGCGGCGGTTTCTTCTGGGTCAAATTCGGCGACCAATTCGAATGCGGCGTCCGCATCAGCCAGATTGTTATAGCTAAGCGCCTTGCCCTGCACCTGTCGCGCCGTCGAAATACCGACGCGGTTTTCAGCAGAGGCATAAAAGGCCGCGCGCTGATGCGGGTTTTCGCCATAGCGCAGGGTTTGGGTCAGGGCACCGCCAAAGGCGCGGAAATCCGGTGTCGGTGTGTCAAGTTCGTCGGCAAACCAGGCCGAGATCGCCGCATCATAGGCCGCTGAGCGGGCATAGGATTTCGCCGCAAGCGTCTTGCGCAATTGTAGCGGGGTGGAACCGGCGGATGCGCTCATCGCCTCCAGCACTTGATCGAGGTCCGAGCCGTCGACACAGACCGAGACCCAGGCATGATTTTTCGCAGCGGCGCGGATCATGGCGGGTCCACCTATGTCGATATTTTCAACACATGTGGCCGCGTCAGCGCCCTTCGCAACGGTATCCTCAAACGGGTAGAGATTGACATAGAGCAGATCGATATCGGGAATGCCGTGCGCTTGCATGGAGGCACGATCATCCTCGCGATTCCGACGACCCAGCAGACCGCCATGCACTCGTGGATGCAACGTTTTGAGCCGGCCATCCATCATTTCTGGAAATTCAGTCACCTCTGAGACGTCTCGCGCCGCTATGCCCGCCTCATTCAATGTCTTCAGCGTGCCGCCGGTCGACAAAATCTCAACACCGAATTCGACAAGGCGTCGGGCGCGTTCGACCAGTCCGGTTTTATCGGAGACAGAGATCAGGGCGCGGCGGAGAGGGGCGAGGTCCTGCTGGGACATTGGGCGGCTCCATTGAGATGTGGCAGCAAAGCGCGCGGCGTATCATGCTTGCGCCCGGAGTCAATCGCCCTGTTTGGCAGGGCCGGTATGCGCCCCTAAGGCACAGACAGCGTAGAGCGCTGATTTGACGGCCTCGGGGTCGCGCAATTCTGCTGCAGCACAGAGAGATTCAATACCAGATTTGACGAGAGCATCGTCCGCCATAGGCCCACTGACGGACCAAATTCCATCGACCTCACTGCTTGCCGTTTCCTCAAAGCCATAAACGAGCGCTTCGTGCCGTTTTTCACCGGGGCGCATGCCAATGATAGATACCGCCCCCGGCGCATCCGGGTCTTTACCGCGCAACCGGATTAGCTGACGGGCAAATTGCAGAATTGATATCGGATCACCCATGTCGAAGACATAAAGCGCACCATTGCGTTTAGGGTCCGCTTCGGTTTGTGCCGCTGCCGATAAGACCAGTCCGGACGCTTCTTCGACGGTCATGAAATAGCGCGTCGCTTCCGGGTCGGTCACCGTCACCGGCCCGCCCGCCTCAATTTGTCGTTCAAACAAAGGGCCAACGGATCCGGTTGATCCAAGCACATTTCCAAACCTGACAACACACAAGCGGGTTTTACTTTTCCCCTTGGCGGCCATTTGCATTTGCAATTCGGCGACGCGTTTGCTCGCACCCATGACATTGGCCGGGTCAACCGCCTTGTCGGTCGAGATCAGTGCGACAATTCCAACGCCGTGCTTTTTGGAGGTTTCGATCATTCGCATTGTGCCACCAACATTGGTGCGCACAGCTTCAATTGGATTTTCTTCGCTAAGCGGTACGTGTTTCAGCGCCGCCGCATGAAGCACGACTTGCGGTTTTTCTTCCAAGAAGATCTGGTTCATCAAGCCGGCATCGCGCACATCAGCCAAGACCGGGCGCCACACGAAATTCCGCTCGCCCTGAGCGATTTCCAGGTCGATTTCGTATAAATTGGCTTCGGAGGAATCCAGTAGGATCAGCTTCTTCGGGTTCAGTTGCGCTGCTAGCCTCGACAATTCCGAGCCTATCGTCCCGCCGGCCCCAGTGACCAATACACACTTGCCCTCGATCAACGACCGGGCTGGCTCAAGATGAGGCGCGCGCGGCGGTCGATTGAGCAGATCCGCGGCCTCGATCGGTGAAAACGCATCAGGGCCCTTGCCGGGGCGGGACCGCGTCAGTCGAGCTCCATGTTTCGCCGCAAAGCGAAGCAATTGATTGACTAGCACAGCATCACTCTGTTGCGCCGCCAGAACCAGGCGAGGAGGTTCTTTCTCCACACCGACCAGACTGGTCAGCGCCTTGGGAAGCGCATCCAGGCCACCGATCACAGGAACTCCTCGTATCGCACGACCCGCGAGAATTGCATCTGGCTCGACCAGCGCCTTTATTCGAAATGGGCTAGATCCATTACGCCGACCCAGATCTCGCAGGGCGTCGTCGAGTTCGGTCTCGCTTCCAACCAAAATTGCCGCGGGCTTGGTGCGATCTTCAAACTGAAAGGCGTTTTGGAGACTTCGACTTCTCCATGCAGCTGCCAGCATGCGGGCACCGAGCAATAAACCGATCAAGATCGTTATTTCGATGAGGATCGTGGTTCGTGGGAAATCGTCGAGACGATTGATAAGGAACAGGATCGGCAGGAAGACTAAATTCGCCAACACAATCGACCGGACGATCCGGGTGACATCATTAAGCGCGGTAAATCGCCAGACACCGCGATGCAGTCCGGTTAAGGGAAAAACTAAAGCACAGGCGAGCGAAAACACCAGTACAGACTGGAAAATAATCAGGTCGGGCGCGTCTTCCGGGTCCAGAAAATAGCGGATTTCAACCGCCGCCCACATCGATGCAGCCCCGGCGAGCAAGTCATAGAGGGCCACGCGGAACATCGTCCAGCGCGCCGAATTACGGTTTTTCTCTCTGGCACTGGGCCGTGGCGAACTCATTCCGACTCTCCCCCCGCGCCGCCGATACGGCCGAGGCGCTGGAATGCCCACCTTACACGATTAGGTGGCCGGTCACCCGCACCAAACGGTTCCGCTTCGCCATACACGACAATCTGGGTGGAGCGTTGCAAAGGAGCGCCGGCGGCCAGGTACACAGATCGCTCCAGTCGAACCGGCCCGCCATCAGTTCGAAACCGCCATCCATCGCCATTGGGTTGGACCAGCAATGCGCTCATTGAATCACGCGCAAGCGAGGCTCGCACATCGGGGTGTAAATGAAACCGGATGGCATATCGCCAACGCACGTCAACATCGTCTGGTGCGCCATCAGAAACTGGCCGAAATAATGCATCTTCGCCGCGCAAATCACCGCCATCAGCGGCCAAAAAGACTCGTCGGCGATGCGAGAGACCGAAATTTTCGCGATATCCCTCATGCACACCTTCAAGCCAGACACCCATATTCTCTTCATTGCGGCGCGCCGTTACCGGACCGCATGTGGTGCCCAGACGCGGGCCGAGCAGCCGGCGCTTCCAGCCCGGTGGGAGCAGGCGCGCAGATGATGTTTCTTCCAGGGTCAATGTCGAATGGGCGGCAGTTGCCCGAACGGCTTCGCGCCAACTTGAAGGTTGGTCATCATGCCAGCCGCAATTGACGACCAATCGTCCACCGGCCGTATTCATCTCGATCGCCAGTGCGCTGGCGTGGGCTCCCGTGCTCAACGTACCCCGCGGCGATTCACCGGCATCGAGAATAACGGTCGCCCCGCCTTCATGCGCGCGGTGATAACCCGAGTGTGGGGCAAACCCGAACGGTTTGGATCCAGTGTCGTTAAAGCTCATTGCCGCTTCGAGGGCTTCCCGGTCAAACTCGCCCCCGCCGTGAAAGCTGGCAAGTCCGCCATCGCTCATCTGAAAAAAGCGCGCCATAGGAGCCAGACGGTCAACGGCGCGGCTGATTTCGTTGGGAATCATCACCCCGCGCGATGCGGCCGTTTTCAGGAGGGTGACAAGGTCGACCAGAGCTTCCGCGCCGGCTCTCGGAGAGCGTGAGACATGGCCGCCATCGGGCAGAATTTGTGTTTTGACATTGTGCTCCAGCGCCTCCAGCCCGGCTTTCAGCATCGCGTCTTGCCCGGGCAGGCAGAGCCCCGTTAGCGCCACCGCAACAGCGGCGCGCAGGCGAACAGATCCGGCCGGGGCAATCGGTAGCGACCGCTGCAGGAATCGCGCTTGCCGCAGCAGGCATTTGAAGCGCGCCTTGCGCTTTTTGAGGTGTTCGGAATCTGCGCTGTCGTCTGCCTTGCCAAACAGCAAGTCGCCGCAGCGCAGCCAATTCATCACCCGACTCGACAGCACGTCGTGTGACCAAGCAAAACCGTTCCAGAGGCCGAAAGCGGCAACCCACGCGTCGGTTAATTCACGGGCGTCCTGCGCGCCGCGCTCTGTATCTGCAATCGCGCAATCCCGCAGCCAGGAAAATCCGTGCAATTGCCGCGCGAATGCCCGGCTCGGCGTTTTTTCAAGCCAAACATTGTCGCCGGGCGAAATGGTCAGCGTTTCACCGGCCAGCACATAGCGGCCGTCCAGCATGTCTGTGCCGCGTTTCACATCCGGGCTGTAGAGGTCCTGAGCGTCGACCAGCAATTCATCGGGCGCCCGGCCGGTGTGTTGAACCATTCGAAACACACCAACGGAATTAATGATCGCTGACGCCTCGCGGCGCGCGGCAAACAGAGACGCTTCAGCGTAGTCGGTAAGGCGAACCGCCCGCGACATGGCGGCTAACCACGCAAGGCGGCAATATTGGATGCATAGGCGCCTGGACCATCACGGAAAACCGCTGACCCGGCGACCAATGCCCCGGCGCCGGCATCCACGCATTGGCGCGCCGTTTTCGCGTTCACACCACCATCCACTTCGATCACAGTTGATAACCCACGGGCCACAATGCGCTCGCGCAGAGCCTCGATCTTGCGTAATTGATCGGCAATGAAACTCTGGCCACCAAAGCCTGGATTGACGCTCATGACCAATATCAAGTCGAGCTGGTCCAACACATAATCCAGAGTTTCCGGCGGACTAGCCGGATTGAGGGCTGCACCGGCCTTCACGCCCTTGGCGCGGATGCTTTGAATCGTGCGATGAAAATGCGGGCCCGCTTCGGGATGAGCGGTGATCATGTCCGCTCCGGCGGCCACGAACGCGTCCAGATAAGCGTCGGTCGGTGAGATCATCAAATGCACATCAAACGGTTTGTCACTGTGGGGACGTAGCGCCTTCACGACGTCTGGTCCGATGGTGATATTGGGCACGAAATGCCCGTCCATCACATCAATATGGATCCAGTCGGCCCCGGCCGCGTCAATGGCGCGGACTTCCTCGCCCAGCTTGGAGAAGTCGGCAGACAGGATTGAGGGTGAAATGCAGACAGAATTGGCCATACAGATCGGATATCAGCGCACCCGGAAAGGTGCAAGCAATGCGCGCGGTTAAGTCGAGCCAATGCGGTGATCAGCCAACTTTTCTGAAGCGGGCAATAAAAAACCCATCCATACCGCCACGGTCTTTCCAGAGCGCCGGTGTGAGGCGCAGATATCCATCATCGGTTATCGCCTCGTCCAGGTCACTCAATTCTTCGCTCAAGATTGGATCTACACGCAGGGATTTTTGGGTCTTGGCTGTTTCGCGGGCCAGCTGCTCACCCTCTTCCAGCTGAAGCGAGCAAGTGCAGACGATTAAGCGTCCCCCAGGCCTCAGCATTTTGACTGCAGAACGGATGATCGTGCGCTGCAAATCTCTGAGCTTGTAGACATCGGAATCTTGTTTGATCCAAGCGGCTTCCGGATGGCGTCGCAATGTCCCGGTGGCCGAACACGGCGCATCCAGCAGAACGGCGTCGACCGGTTTTCTCGGCGTCCAGCCGCGCGCATCCGTGGCAACAATGCGCGGCTCAAACCCCGTGCGCTTCAGGTTTTGACGGACCCGCTCCAGGCGTTTTTCAGAGATATCAACGGCGGTCACACGAGCGCCGGTCGAGCACAATTGCATCGTCTTGCCGCCGGGTGCGGCACACAGATCCACAACATGCTCACCGGGTTGGGCATTGAGCAATTGCGCCGGGATCGCGGCCGCCGCGTCCTGCGCCCACCATGCGCCTTCGTCAAAGCCGGGCAGAGCCGTGATGTCGCCAATCTGCGCCTTGCGCAGCGTCCCATTGGGCAGGATTTTAGCACCGATGGCTTCGGCCCATTTTTCTCGCTCATCCGGATTTTTCACGGTGATGTCGAGTGGCGGTGCTTGCAGCAAGGCCTCGGTGATCTGGCTCAATCGCCCGGGCCCGTAAGCCTTTCGCCAGGATGTGCGCAGCCAGTCGGGAAGGTTTGTTTGAGGTGGTGCCTTGCGGGCCAGGGCAGCCCCCTCCGTGGCTATTTTGCGCAACACGGCATTGATCAGCCCCTTGAGGCGGCGGGCATCATCGCGTTCCTGGGCCAGTTCGACCGTGGCTGAAACGACGGCATGGGGCGGAACATCCATCCACAAAATTTGCGTCGCACCGGTCATTAATAGTGATTGCGCGGCGCGGGATGTTTCTTCCAAAGGCTTTGACAGAAATTCGTTGAGCACCGCCGTAGTCTGTCCTGCTCGCCGCAATGTGGTGGCGGCGATGGCGCGCGCAAACGCACGATCACGCGGCTCCATACCAACATGGCCGGGCGTGCTCTCAAGAGCCGCTTCAAGGGTCCAGTGCCGGGTCATGACTTCGGTGAAGGCACGGGCGGCGGCGCGTCGGGGGTCGAGTCCAGTTGTCATTGGCGCGGGCTAACACGCCCTGTGCGTAACGTCTAATGCGCAGCTCGGTAAAGCAGGGTCAACCGGCGCGGCGTCGACCGGTCATCACAGAATCTACATTCGACAAGAGCGTACTGATATCAATTGGTTTTGTGGCATGACTGTTGGCTCCGATCGCCAAAAGGCGCTGTTTTTGGACATCCGTGGCATCTGCTGTGAGCGCAATAATCGGAACATTGCGATAATCGCAGTCAGAATTCCGGATTTCCGCAATTGCCTCATCGCCCGACAGAACCGGCATATGTAGATCCATCAAGACCAGGTCTATCGCCGCCGTATCTAGAACCTCAATTGCCTCACGTCCGTTTTCCGCCTCAATCACGCGATGTCCTGCGCGGGTCAGCATAGAGTTCGCAACCACACGATTGGTGGCAACATCGTCGACGACGAGGACTGTCCAGCCTGAATCAGGATCGGTCTCACACGGTGGTTTCATGCTTGTCTCCCGGTTCGCGGCATCACCGAGCTCTGCGTCAGCCGGCGGCAACGGAACTTCAAACCAGAAGGAGGAACCGATACCAGGTGTGCTTTCAACGCCCACCCTGCCGCGCGAAAGCGACACAATTTCATGCACGATTGCGAGACCGAGCCCCGACCCTCCATGACGACGGGTTGCAGAATTGTCCGCCTGCGCAAAACGTTCAAAAATGCCCTCGCAGGCCTCTTTTGTCAGCCCAGGGCCAGTATCCTTGACGACAAAGCGAATGTCATCGTTCTTGCCGCATCGCACCATAATTTCAACGTGGCCCGCATCGGTAAATTTCACAGCATTTCCGGCCAAATTAATCAGGACCTGGCGAAGGCGCTGGATATCTCCGACGACGCTTTTGGGAAGGTTTTTGTCCGTCTCAACCAAGATTTCTAGGCCCTTGGTGCGAGCTGTTCCGGTAACGGTATCAACGGTCATATCGACGAGATCATCCAGCACAAAGGGCGCGGGTTCGATACGCATCATACCGGCTTCTATCCGCGATATATCCAGGACATCGGAAATTAGATCCAGCAGCGCTTGACCCGAAGAGGTGATGGTTCGGGTAAACTCTTTTTGCTCATGATTAAGGGGCGTGCGTTCGAGTAATTGAGCCATCCCCAAAACGCCATTTAATGGTGTACGAATCTCATGGCTCATATTCGCAAGAAACTGGGATTTTGCCGTCGAGGCCAGTTCAGCCTGAGCGACCGCCTCTTCCAGCGATGCGGCCATACGGCCGATTTTCTCCGATTGTAATTCCGCCTTGATCTGATTGTTGAGAGCTGCGTCGATCATCCGGTTATTCCCAACCGTCATGAAGGTTGTGACGAGCAAAAACAGCATCAATACGCCGACCATAGCGAGGCTGTAAGCGCCTCCCTCAAGGAAAAAATAGACCGCTGTAAGCGTCACCATCGGAATGGTGAATGCCAGAACGGCTCGAAAGTGACTGGAGAAAGACACGACGGCTCCGGCCGACATGCCGGCCAGGATATAGATGATCACATAGGTCGCCGCCGGATTGGCGTCGGGTTCCAGAACAAACAGCGGCAACCCCCAGGAAACACCGCTGGTTAAAATGGAAACTGCAATCCAGTTGACGGTACGCTTCAGGTTTTGTGGGGGATGTTGCGTCAAAAAACGGACATACGCTAAGCGTGCGACGCTGTTCGCGACTACGATCAAGGCCCAGCCACCGAGCCAAAGCGGGCTGGAGAATGACCACATAATCCCGGCGGCGATAACAAGATTGACCAGCGTAGCGACAGCCGAAATACGATTATTCTTGATCAGCGCGTCTGCTTTCAGGCGCTCGACCATATCACGATGCTCGGTCGTCAACATTGATTCCGTCGTCATAGGCATGCGGCCTCCGGCAATATTACTCGCGGCAAGAGCGACCAATAGTTACCGGGAGAGCCTTAATTTAGCCCTTACAGGTTGCAAAAAAGAGTGGCTTTTTGAGGGTTAACCCCATGGTCCACGCGCGTTCCATGGCCCAGGACCCGATCGCGCGCCGGCGCCTGCCATCTGACGCAATTTGGCGATCCGATTGGCGGTGTCGGGATGGGTCGAAAACAACTTGTCAGCGCGCTGACCATTGAGGGGGTTGATTATAAACATGTGCGCCGTCGCCGGATTGTTTTCCGCTCGGACGTTGACGGTATGGCGGGCGCTTCGTTCGATCTTTTCCAGAGCGCTGGCGAGCGCCATCGGATTACCGTGGATCTCAGCGCCGACACGATCTGCTTCATACTCGCGTGCTCGGCTAATCGCGGTTTGAACCAGCATTGCCGCCATCGGAGCAAAGATCATCATCGCAATGGCACCAAGAAACCCGCCCTCGCGATTGCCGCCAAAGAAGAAGGCGAAATTGGCCAGCATGCCGATCGCACCGGCAAACGTGGCAGTGACAGTCATCGTCAATGTGTCGCGATTCATCACATGCGCGAGCTCATGGGCCATCACACCATTGATTTCATCCCGGGTCAGCTGGTTGAGCAGTCCGGAACTGGCCGCAACAGCAGCATGCTGGGGATCGCGACCCGTAGCGAAGGCATTCGGTTGTTCGCTATCGATAATGTAAACGCGCGGCATCTCCAGCCCGGCTTTTCGGGCCAGAAGCTGGACATCGCCGGCAAATTGGCGTGCCGCGGAATTCAGCTCGCCAGATTTCACTTCGCGCGCGCCATGCATCCGCAACACCATGTCGGCGGAATTCCACCAGGCAAACAAATTCATGCCCGCGGCAAACACCAGCGCGATCAGTGCACCCGCCATCCCGCCAATCAAAAAACCGATCCCCATAAACAGGGCGGTCATGGTGGCCAGCAACAGGCCGGTCTTGATCATATTGGCGTTCATATCGTGTCCATCAGCAATGGCCTCTTGGCCGGGAGCGTGTCTCGGATTATTGATTTGGGATGGCACCAAGCAAATCACAAGGTGGGACAATGACAGACAGAATCCCGGACTCCGAAAAAACGCCATCCAAGCGCTCCCTTTCACCGGCGGCCAAGCGCGCCTTGCAAGAAGCCGAGGCGCGTCGCGCCGAGGCTGTCGCACAGGAAATGGCCTATGAAGACGGCGGTCGGAAGGGCCCGGAACCAACACGTTTTGGGGATTGGGAAAACAAGGGTCGTGCCACAGACTTCTAGTCAGGCATGCGTGCACCCGGTGTTTTTTCCGGGCTGTATTCGCGCCACCGGGGTAGATTCTGTTTCGGATCGATAGATCAGGCTAAACTGGCGTCATGAGATACCTCTTTGCTACCATCGCCCTCGTGACGTTAACCGCCCCGGTTCAGGCGCAGATAAATCGGGGGCCTTCTGATCGACAGGCGGGTGGCGGGCAACAGGAGGGGTTGGCCGGGCATTTTGATCGGCCTTGCACGGAACAACGAGACGTGCTGTCAGAGGCGGAATTGAATCAAAAACGCCCCATCACGCTTAGGCCGGAATTTTTCGACTCGCCCTTGACGGGCGGGGTGGAGGGCGCTCACGGGCCGTCGAAGAGAATTTACCATTCGAGCTGGGCGCATCGCAGATTTGCCCGTCGATATTATCGTACCGACTAGGCGATTTGCGGGGCCTGTTTCATCTCAGCAATAATAGACCGGGCCGCATCAGCGGGGTCTGGTGCGCCATGGATCGGGCGTCCAACCACGAGATGCGTTGCGCCCTCGTTGAGCGCCAGCTTCGGTGTAGCAACCCGCTTTTGGTCGCCTGCGTCGGCACCGGCCGGGCGGATACCCGGTGTGACGATTAGAAAGTCATCGCCAAATCGGTTGCGTATTTCCGCCGCTTCAAGCGCGCTCGATACTATACCGTCAATGCCCGCCTCAAGCGCCTGTTCGACCCGGCGTAGCACCAGATCACGCGCGCCGTGGGCATAACCCATTTCGGTCAGCATGGCGTCGTCATAACACGTCATGACCGTGACACCGAGAATCTTGAGATTGCTGTTCTCACGGCCCGCCGCCGCGGCTTTCATAACAGCCGGTTCGGCATGCACCGTGACCAGATCAGCCCCGACTCCGGAAAGGCTGCGGGTCGCTTTTTCGACGGTCGCAGGAATGTCGTGCAGCTTGTAATCGAGGAAAACCTGCTTGCCCTCGGCTTTCAGTTTGGCGGACAGGTCCATCCCGCCAATTGGGATCAGCTGCAGGCCGATTTTGTAAAAACTGACAGTATCGCCAAGGGCGTCAACAATCGCCGAGGCGGATTCAATCGTTGGCTGGTCAAGGGCAACGATAAGGCGGGAATCTAAATGTGTCATAAGCCCGGCTTCTAGCGGGTTTCAGCCAAAACTGACAACCCGCTAAATCGCAAACCAGTTTTTTGCTACCCATTCTACGCGGCTGTTTTCGCACCCTTCCCGGTATCAGCCTCCCCCTGCCGGAAACTGCCGGAATTGCGTGACATCAGCCACATCGACGCATCATTGGGTAGAATTTGATTGAGACCGGTCAGGAATTTGTACCACAATCCAGGTACGACAACGGGCTGATTGCGCTGCACGGCATTGAAGCCGGCCATCGCCACCTGTTCCGCGGTCAGCCACCAGAAGTTGGGGAGTTTGGAGACCATGGAGCGTGTTTCATTGACGTCATGAAATTCCGAATAGGTGAAGCCTGGACATAGCGCCGTAGAATGAATGCCGTGCGCCTTGCCCTCGAAATAGAGAGACTGGCTGAACTTGATCAGTGCGGCCTTCACGCCCGCATACAAGGTATGGCCGCGAGAGCCCGGCATCAGACCGGCGACGGACGCGACATTGATGATCCGACCATAGCCGCGCTCCTCCATGCCCGGCATCACCCGGTGCACCAGCTCGGCATAGCTGGTCAGCATCAATTGGATAAAGTCCGATTGTTGCTTCCAGCTTGTCTCGGTAAATGTGCCCGGCAATCCATAACCCGCATTATTGACCAGGCCATCAATTTGACGATCCGCCGCGGCAATCGCATCGATAATTTTCTTTGGGGCCGAGGATTTCGACAAATCTGCGGCGATCGTCAGACTGTCGACGCCGTATTGCGCCTTCATCTCCTCGGCGAATTCTATTAGCCGATCTTCGCGACGGGCGGTCAGGGCGAGATCCCAGCCATTGGCGGCAAATTCACGGGCGAGAGCCTTGCCGATACCGGATGAGGCGCCTGTGACGAGTACGAGTCGACGGGTCATATCTGTCTCCTGAAAACCATGATCGTGAAAATGGGGAGCGTGGCCTCCGATGTCCAGACGGGCTTGCAAAACAATTTAATTAGTGTTTATGCTAATTAGTGAAATGACTAATTACCAGATATTCAATGGAAGCACACAGAATTCAATGTCTGATGTATTCAAAGCTCTGGCCCACCCGGTAAGACGGGATGTGTTGCGCAAATTGCGCGACGGGCCTGTCAGTGCTGGAAATCTGGCGGCATCCTTCCCCGTATCTAAACCCACCATGTCCGGCCATTTCACCGTCTTGAAGGATGCCGGTTTGATCCTAGCAGAGCGCGAGGGCACCATCATACGTTACCGACTGAATGCCAGCGTCGCCGACGAAGCTATCTCCCTGCTGATGGGATTGCTGGTCACTAAACCCAACGACGAGTCCAATGAGGAGAATTCCCCATGATCAAAACCGGCCTGAAATATTCACTCCCATTCCTGCTGATCATGATCGGCATATCCATATGGGCCTGGGGCGCAGTGGGTGATGATGTCCAAATCGTCATGCAATGGGGCCTTGATGGGAGCCCAAACCGCTATGCCGGGTCGCGACTGGAGGGCATTTTCCTGATGCCGGCCATCGCGCTGGGGATGACATTTCTTTTCACCGTCCTGCCCTCGATTGACCCGCGTGGGAAAAACCTCAAACGCTCCTCCTCCCCCTATCTGGTGGCATGGCTCGGCGTGATGATCTTGCTGACTTTTATCCATGTGCTCAGCATGCTGACCGCGGCTGGTATTATATCCGGCATGGGTTCAGAAATTATGCCGACCATGGTCGTTGGTGGCGTTGCTATTCTGCTGATCCTGATTGGAAATGTACTCGGCAAGGCGCGCCCCAACTGGTTTGTCGGCGTTCGCACGCCATGGACCTTATCTTCTGATCTCTCCTGGGACAAAACCCACCGGATCACCGGACGATTAATGGTTTTGGGCGGCTTTATATCTCTCGCCGGAGCAATATTTCTGAGCGGAGAAGCCGCAGTACCTGTCTTGATTGCGGGCAGCGCCGCGCCGGCCTTGTTCGGAATCGTCTATTCCTACTTCGTCTGGAAATCAGACCCGGATCGGGTCACGGAAAACCCCGACGACGCCGATATCTAGGCCGGGCTAATCCCCGGCCACACCGGCAAACACATGAAACGGGAACGTGTCGACCAGCAAGCGTGAAAACTCGATACCACGCACACTATTGCCCTGCCGGTCCAGGGGCGGGCTCCACAGGCCGATGCCACAGACGCCAGGGACGACAATCATCAAACCGCCGGAAACGCCGGACTTGGCGGGCAGGCCTACACTGAAGGCGTATTCGCCGGAAAAATCATACATGCCGCAAGACAGCATCAGCGATAGCGTATTTCTGACAATGGACGGCGCGGCCACCCGGTGACCCGTCAACGGGCAAACCCCTCCATTGGCAAGCATTGCCGCGATGACAGACAGGGCATCGCAATCCAGTGTCAGGGCACAGGCGCGAAAATACAGATCGAGCGCCGCATCCGTGTCGCTGTCTTCGGGAAATGCATTGTGCTCACGCATCAAATTCGTCAGCGCAACATTGCGCTTGGCTGTCGCGCGCTCGGATGCATAAACGGATTCATCAAATCCTGGCAGACGCCCACCGGTTGCTGAGCCCCAATAACGCCGGATAAAATTCAACCGATTATCCACATTAAGACGCGGCTTGATCAAGGAGCAACACATGATCGCCCCGGAATTTATCATCGGATTATGAGGGCGATTATCGGCATTCAGGGCCAACTCGTTAAAGCGACGTCCTGATGGCTCCCGTCCCACATGCCGATGCACCAAACTCTCCCCGTTGAGCGACATGGCTAGCGCATAATTGAGCGGTTTGACGACCGATTGAATGGTGAAATCGGTGTGGTGATCGCCAAATGCAAAACGCTGCCCGTCGATACTACAAACAGAGAGCCCGTAGGATTGCGCTGAGTTTCGTGCAAGTTCAGGGATATAGCTGGCGATTTCTCCCCGATGGGCGTCACGGGTATATTCATACAGATTGGCAAACCGGTTGCGAAAGCCGTGAAAATCGCGCACCGCCAGCCCGCAATCTAGGATTTGCACCAAAAATTGGATCAAATCCTGCGACGTGCGTTTCCTGAAGTTTGTATCGGAGAGCTCCAGGTCATTTTCCGTTTCGCCACATAGCGCCGCGATTTCTGCAAGACGCGGCATGCCGAGGTCAAACCCTTCCTGTGTCAAAAACCCCGCGAGCTGGGAGCAAGAGGTGAGGCCGCATCGCGTTGCCAATTGCTGGAATCCGTCGCGCAATTCTCGATCATGCGACGCATCAAAGCGATCATGCTCGAAGCGCGCCCGGCGTCCGGCGAAGCCGGAGAAGGCGGAGGGTGGTCGTGTAACCATGACGCTAGATTGCGATCATCTGCCCGTCTGTCCAGCGCCAATGCATTTTCGAGCCGCCGCCTGCGCGCTTTTTCATGCACGCACGGGCTTGCCTCAAGACCGTGCGAGCGTTACCCGCATTGCACGCCTCAAGCAGAAAGTGACGCCATGCCCAGCAATACCAAAATCAAGAAAGTCGTCCTTGCCTATTCCGGTGGTCTCGACACATCCGTGATTATGAAATGGCTTGAGGATCACTATCAGGCCGAAGTGGTGACGTTTACCGCCGATCTCGGTCAGGGCGAAGAGCTCGGCCCAGCCCGCGAAAAAGCCAAGGCAGCGGGCATCAAAGAGATCTATATCGACGATTTGCGCGAGGAGTTTGTCCGGGATTTTGTCTTCCCAATGGTCCGGGCGAATGCCGTGTATGAGGGTGAGTATCTGCTGGGCACCTCCATTGCTCGCCCGCTGATTTCCAAGCGCCTCGTTGAAATTGCTCACGAAACCGGCGCGGACGCCGTGGCGCACGGCGCAACCGGCAAGGGCAATGATCAGATACGCTTCGAACTTGGCGTCTATGCACTGGATCCGGACTTGCAAGTGATCGCCCCGTGGCGCGAATGGGATCTGGGTTCTCGAACCTCACTGATCGAATACGCCGAATCCAAGGGCATTGAAGTCCCCAGTGACAAACGCGGTGAAGCGCCTTTTTCGGTCGACGCCAATCTCTGGCACACGTCTTCCGAGGGCAAGGCCCTGGAGGATCCGGCCGAGGAAGCCGCGGAAAGCGTCTATCAGCGCACCGTGTCGCCGGAACAGGCTCCCGATGTCGCCGAATACATCACGATCGGTTTTGAGCGCGGTGATGCGGTCTCGATCAATGGTGAGGCACTGAGTCCGGCAACCTTGCTGACACAACTCAACGCGCTTGGCCGTCGCCATGGCATTGGCCGCCTCGATCTGGTGGAGAACCGGTTTATCGGGATGAAATCGCGCGGCATTTACGAAACCCCCGGCGGTACCATCCTGATGGCCGCCCATCGTGGTATCGAGCAAATCACCCTGGATCGCGGCGCGTCTCATCTCAAGGACGAGCTGATGCCGAAATACGCGCATCTGGTCTATGAGGGCTATTGGTTCTCGCCTGAGCGCGAAATGCTGCAGGCCGCCATCGATGCCAGCCAGACCCATGTCACCGGTGAGGTGCGCATGAAGCTATATAAGGGCAACGCCACCACGGTTGGTCGCACATCTGAGCACTCGCTCTACTCCCTAGAACACGTCACTTTTGAAGACGATGATGTGTATGACCAGACAGATGCCGAGGGCTTCATAAAGCTCAATGCATTGCGCTTGCAATTGATGGCCCGACGCAAACGTCGTCTGGGTCATAACGACTGATAACCGAATTGCCCGCCGCTCATCGCGCTTCGCTTTACAGGACCGGCGGAACGCGTAAATTCCCTATAAAATTTAGGTAATTTGTTTTCGCGCGCGACCTGGTCAAACGATTGCGCGGCTGACCAGATGGAGCGTTCGATTTGTGGGATTCAGTGTCAGCCAAATATTTAGCCGACGTTCTACTGATCGGCCTTGGTGTTGCTGGATTCCTGTTTTTCCGTCGCTACTCCACTCAATTGCGGGAGATTGGAGCGGCGAAGGCGGTCGCCTTCATTTCGCTCGGTCTGGTAATCTGGACCGGTTATAATGCCGCGCATATGCTGGCGATGACGTGGGATAACGGACTGTTCACCTCCGCTCCAACTGAGCCATTTGCGGTCGCCGATGTAGAGGAGATCGACTGGATCGTGCGCATCATCACGTCCGGATTAATGTTTCTCGGTATCATGGGATTGGTGCAACGCTTCGCCAGTATCCACGCGTCTCTCAACAAATACACTGGCACGCTGCAGCATGAATTGAATACCCGCAGCGGGCTGGAATTCGAACTCAGGAGGCCGACTGAAAAACAGCAAACGGCAACAGAATCGCGGTTTGAGGTTTTTCACAGTATGAGCCACGAATTGCGCACGCCGTTGAATGGCATACTCTCAATTGCGGCTCTCATGGGCAATTCAGATCTGAACACCGATCAGCGAAAGCTGCTGGGTATGATCCAAAAATCATCAAGTGCCATGCTGGTGAAGGTCAATAATTTCCTCACCTTGTCTCGCCTCGATAGCGGTCGCGTCAAAGTGAAAGCCAGTGTTTTTAGGCCTTTGGATACAGCGCGATCTGTCGAGGCCTTGTTTGCACCGCTCGCGGCGGAAAAGGGATTGGATCTGACCGTCACGCATTCGCCGCAGATTAGCGGTGACTTTCTGGCCGACGAAATTTTGATCAAAAAAGCAGTCGGTAATTTGATTTCCAACGCGGTCAAATTCACCGACGCCGGCACTGTAGACTTATCCGTGAAGACAGAACTTGCCGATGACGGAGGATGCTGGTTGACGTTTACCGTGACCGATACGGGTATCGGGCTCGTATATGATGATCTGCAGCGGCTTGCTGATCCTGAAATGCCGACACCCGGAAATGCCACGGGCTTGGGCCTGCCGATCTCGCACCAGATTGCCCATCTTCTCGGGGGCGAAATTATCGCAAAATCGGAAATCGGAGGGGGGTCCGCCTTTTCGCTTCGTCTCCCCGCTGAGCGCGTCGAGACCGTAACGGCGCTGTAATTTGTGTTCACCGCCCCGCCCGGTATGATGCGCGCAAACGGGCGAGGAAGATCATGAAAACTCTGACAAGCATAGCAATGGCCGCATTCGTGGTGGGCTGCATGCCCGACAATACACCCGCCTTTGATCGGCCGGCTCTACTCGATGCCGCATCGCCGAGCTACGAAACATATCTTCGCCAAGCTGATCGACATATTTTGGTGGTCCGGCACGCACGAAAAACGGCGCCCGATTGTAATGCGCTCGACTGTCAGCTTAGCCCACGCGGCGAGGCCATGGTGGCCCGGCTGGCAGAATTGACCGGCGAGGTCCCCTTTGATGCAGCCTATGCCAGTGCGGCTTGCCGCACGGTGCTCACCGCACGGGCGGGCGGCGTAGATGTTGTTCCGCACCAGGCCGCAGATGGGCTGGAGACCGGTTGTGAGGCCGATGACGTGATCACACGAACGCGCGCAGAAGCCTTTGAGGAGGCGCTGGAATCTGATGCTCGCTGGACGATTGTCGGAGAGCATTCCAACACCGTTTGCCAATGGCTACAGGAAGTGCGTGGACCCGATTCTCAAGACATTGCCAATTGCGTTGATGGTCGCCTCGATCACAACTCCTATGGCAATATCTACTGGCTGTTTCGCCGCAATGGTTACGCCTGGGGCATGGTCGTCATCGAAGATGCCTTCACAGCTCCTGAAGAGTCTTGATCCGCGTCCTCTTCGTCTGCACGGGAAATATTTGTCGCTCGCCGACCGCTGAAGGCGTGTTGCGCGCGCGGGCAGCGGTTGAGGGTTTAAACTGTGAGGTTGCGTCCGCGGGGATGGGCGGATGGCATGTTGGTGAGGCACCGGACGAGCGATCGATCGCCGTCGCTTCGTCGAAAGGTTACGACCTTTCCGCACAATCTGCCCAACAGATAGAGCCCGAAGATTTTCATCGCTACGATCACATCATCGCTATGGATCAAGGCCATTTGCGCCAGTTAAAAAATATTCCGCACCAGGGTGGTCCCGCGCAAGTGTCGTTAATGATGGACTGGGCTGGCGGCGAGTCCGGAATCGACGTGCCCGACCCGTATTATGGCGAAGGCGACGGCTTCATGACCGTGCTCGAAATGATCGAAACCGCTGTTGATGGCTTTCTCGCACAAGCCAACGCCTAGACCAGCGGATAGTGCTCCAGCGCCTCATAGATATTGGTCTCGCCCTGCCGGCTCCAGCTTGAGTACAGGGTAAAGTGCGTGACCCGAAAAGCCTCGGTCTGTAGCGCTTGATGACCCCGGCAATAACTGGCGACGGAATCCATCGCAGCGTCCCGTAAATAGGCCAGCGTGACGTGCGGTTGAAAATTACGCTTGTCCGGACCCAAACCCGACGTTCTGGCCGCGCGCTCGCATTTCGACTGCAGCGACTCAAGTCGTGCCAACGCGGTCGCATCCGCAGAAACACCTGCCCAGACCGCCTTCGGATCAGCCTTGCCGAACCAGTCGACAGACTTCAATTGCAAGTCGAACGGCTTCACCGTGACCGAGGCCAGCTCGCCATCAAGATCCGCGGCCCTTTGTTCGTCCATGGCGCCAAAATAACGCAGCGTCATATGCAGGTTTTC
>JAQXCQ010000026.1 GCA_029251785.1 Maricaulis sp.
GGGCGTGTTGTTGGCAGTGGTCGGCTACATCATCGGTACCTGGGGTGCCTGGCTAACAGGGCAAATCCTGATGAACATTGTTGGTGTCGGGTAACACCGACTGCACGCTAAGAAACAAAGAGCCGCAACCCACAGGGGTTGCGGCTCTTTTTCATTGCACCCTTACGCGAATTTTTCTACCAAAAGGAGGGACTCCGCTCTTTACAATCCCGCTATGCATACATATGTATACACATGCATACTGCAATCAACTGGAGAGAACGGACATGCCGAGACGAATTCCTCTGAGCGTCCGCATCACGGACGATGATGCAGCCTTCCTAGCCCGTTACAAGGCCGAGGGAGCCACCACGCCGAGCGAGAAGTTACGGGCCATATTGGCCAGTGCTCGCAAGCTGGACGCGACACCGAACGATTATGCTGGATGCACCGAAATGGTGGGCTTGATGCTGACGCCCGCACAGAAAATGGTGCGCGGACAACAAAAGCAGGAGCGACTGCGATCGGACTTTATCGCACGACTCTATGAGCGCCTGCCCGAACTGGTGGCCAGCCTTATGACCGGCCCCGCGGCATCAGAAACCCCGGCCAATGATCTACTCGATTTTGAGGATGACATTGCAAGACAGACATTCGCCCTGATCGAGGAAATTCTCGATCTCGGCCTGACCAAACAAAGCCGGACCTACGACCCGGCACTCATCAAGACCCAGTTGGAACCAATCCTGGAAATCCTGGATTTGATCCGACTTTCGAAGGTAAAAAAGGGAGATAAAACCTCATGAGCGAACAACTCGTATCCCGCGTAAAGCGCTTGGTATCCGGTGGTGTCAATTCCGTCGTGGATGCCGTGGAAAACGCCACGCCAGAAATGGTCATGAAGGAAGCGATTCGCGAGCTGGAAAGCGCGACGGACCAGGTGCGTGATGAGCTGGGCAAGATCCTCGCGAACAAGCATCTCGCTTCACGGCGCCTGATGGATGCCAATGCCAAGCACGAAACTCTGACGGGCCAGATTTCCCTGGCTGTCGACGAGGGACGCGATGATCTGGCGGAAGCCGCGATTGCGCGTCAAATGGATCTGGAGAGTCAAATTCCGGTTCTGGAAGGCGCGATTAGTGACGCCTCAAACGAAGAGGCTGAACTGGAAGGCTATATCGAGGCCCTGCAGGCGCGCCGTCGCGAAATGGAAGAAGAGCTTTCCGCCTTTAAGGAAAGCCGCGAGAGCGAAACCGCCCTAACGGAAGACGGCGAGATCGCCGCGTCGGGCAATGCCGAACGCAAGGCCTCCAAAGCCGAACGCGCGTTTGACCGGGTGATGCGCGATGCCAGTGGATTGCCGGGTTCCGGTGGAACCGGACGACAGGACGCGGCGAAAATCGCCGAACTTGAAACCCTGTCGCGCAGCAATCGTATCAAGGAACGCTTGGCTGCGGCCAAGGCGCAAACAGGCGAAGAGGCAAAATGATCGAGCTCCTGGGAACTGTCGAGGCAACACCTTTTGTGATCGCACTGATGCTGATGTTGGCAATCGCCGCATTAGAAGGTGTGGGCCTTATATTCGGCATCGCGGTTTCCGGGCTGGTCGATGGTCTGCTTCCCGACTTCGACATACCCGATATCGAGATCGAAGGGCCAGAAATCGAAGTGGATGCCGATCTTTCACTTCACGCTCCGGACCTGGATGTTGCCGCCGATATTCCGGAGGGCATGGGACCATTTACCTATTTCCTGAGCTGGCTCAGCTTTGGGAAAGTCCCTGCCCTGGTGTTGCTGGTCGCATTTTTGACCGTCTTCGGACTGGCTGGACTTGCTTCGCAAAGCATCGCCCTGGGGATCACCGGACTCATGATCCCAGGCTGGATGGCCTCCATCCCCGCTCTGGCGGTCGCACTTCCCGGCACACGATATCTGGGCAGAGGGCTAGGCGCGATCATGCCGAAGGAAGAGACCGAAGCGGTCTCGACTGAAGGTTTTATCGGCAAGGTGGCCACGATCATTCGAGGTGAAGCTCGGCGCGACTTACCGGCCGAGGCGAAGCTGAAAGACAAGCATGGGCTTACCCACTGGATATTGGTGGAACCCGATCTGGATGATGCGGCATTCAAGGCCGGCGAGGAGGTCCTTGTCGTAAGCCAATCCGGCAGCCGCTACCGCGTCATTGAAAATACACACCAGGTTTTGTCGCGTCGCAAATGACGCGCCCTGGCTATAAATCCGAAACTGAAAGAGGGACATTGAATGGGAAATATTGATGTAATGAGTACAGCAATGGTCGCAGGCCTGATCTTGATCGGGATGCTGACCCTGGCAATGATTTTTGCGCGCCTGTATCGTCGCTCCTCCAAGGAAACCTCCTATGTCAGGACCGGTTTCGGCGGACAACGCGTGATCATGAATGGCGGCGCGCTGATTATGCCGGTACTGCACGAGACCATTCCGGTCAATATGAACACGCTGCGCCTGGAAGTATCGCGCGCCAATGAACAGGCGCTAATCACACGTGATCGTATGCGCGTTGACGTGCAGGCCGAATTCTTCGTCCGCGTGCAACCGACCGCAGAGTCTATTGCCAACGCCGCCCAAACATTGGGCAAGCGGACGATGGACCCTGAGGCGCTCAAGGCGCTGGTCGAGGGTAAATTTGTTGATGCGCTTCGCGCCGTGGCTGCTGAAATGGCCATGGAGGAGCTCCACGAGCAACGTGTGAACTTCGTCCAGAAGGTGCAAGCCGCTGTGTCGGAGGACATTTTGAAGAACGGTCTTGAGCTGGAATCCGTTTCGCTGACGGGGCTGGACCAGACCAATAAGGACTTCTTCAATCCCAACAACGCCTTTGACGCCGAGGGTCTGACTAAATTGACCCAGGAGATTGAAGAACGTCGAAAGAAGCGCAACGACATCGAGCAGGACACGGCTGTCCAGATCCGTCGCAAAAACCTCGAGGCCGAACAGGAAAGCCTGCAAATCGCACGTGACGAGGAGTTTGCTCGCCTGGAGCAGGAACGTGAAGTTCAAACACGCTCCGCCGAACAGATTGCTCAAATTGCCTCGGAACAGGCCATCCGCGAACGGGAATCCGAAACCGCCAAAATTTTGGCCGGTCAGCGGACTCGCGAAGCGGGTATCGAATCCGACCAGATCGTGGCGGAACGTCAGATTGCGATGGATAAGCAAGTGCGCGAGCAGGAAATCCTGAAGGAGCAATCGCTCGAAGCCGCCGCCGTTGAAAAGGCCAAGCAGGTTCGTCTCGCAGAACAGGATCGCGATATCGTGGTTGCCGAGAAGTCGCGCGACAAGTCTGTTGCCGAAGCTGAAGCTGACCAGGCTCGGGCCCTTGCTGCGAAGGCCGCGGAGGAAGTGATCACGGCACGTGAAACCGAAGTGGCGGAACGTGAGAAGCAGATCGAGCTTGTTGAGGCCTCCAAGTCGGCTGAGATGGATGCGATCGCGATCACAGTTGCCGCTGAGGCGGATAAACAGGCCGCCGCGGATCGGGCCGAATCGGTGCGCATCACAGCCGATGCCGACGCGTCTCGCATCAAGATCGCCGCCCAGGGTGATGCAGAGGCCGAGCGCCTTCGTGCTGATGCCCAGGAACGTGTCTACGCTGTTGAAGCTGAAGGTCAGCGCTCGGTAAATGAGGCAGCCAATACGCTGTCG
Organism: Maricaulis sp.; assembly: GCA_029251785.1. GTDB lineage: Bacteria > Pseudomonadota > Alphaproteobacteria > Caulobacterales > Maricaulaceae > Maricaulis. Next base: position 3,664 of record JAQXCQ010000026.1, read on the forward strand.
CCTGAACAGGTTGCGATGCAGGTCAAAATGGCCCTGATGGAAGCGCTGCCTGAAATCATCGAACAGAGCGTGAAGCCGATCGAGAATATCGACGGCATCAAGATCTTGCAGGTCGATGGCCTGGCTGGCGGTGGAACCGCCGTGAATGGCGCTGTCGGTGGTGGCTCCGAAGGCGGAATTGCCGACCAAGTGGTCAGCTCCGCCCTACGCTACCGGGCCCAGGCTCCGCTACTGGATGCCATGCTTTCAGAGATCGGCCTGAAGGTTGGCGATCCGCAAAACCTCGCGGATGCACTGACCGATGCCTCCCGGGGCGTGCCGGAAGTGGAGACCGAAGACGGCTAACATTTTCGGGCCTTCTGAAGACCACAAGCGGCGCGGGCTTTGTCTCGCGCCGTTTTTGTGTCGATATACCGAGATGACTTCTACCGATTACATCGTTGGCTATGGCAGCCTGCTTAATCGCTATAGCCGCGAGA
>JAQXCQ010000035.1 GCA_029251785.1 Maricaulis sp.
AATGCGCCACCACCGTGTGGGGCTGCGCCGCCATAGGTGTCGACGATGATTTTGCGACCGGTCAGGCCGGCGTCGCCGTCTGGTCCACCGATGACGAAGTTGCCGGTTGGATTGACGTAAAACTCCGCTTCCGGCGGGAACCAGCCCTCGGGTAGGACATCTGTTACGATCGGGCGAACCAGCTCGCGGATATCTGCAGGAGTGAGACCTTCAGCGTGTTGAGTGGAGACAACGACGGAAGTCGCTGCAACGGGTACACCGTTTTCATAGCGCAGAGTGACCTGGGATTTTGAATCGGGTTCGAAGCCTTTTACCGCACCGGATTTACGCACGTCAGCCATGCGCTTGAGGATCTGGTGGGAATACATGATCGGGGCTGGCATCAGCTCGGGCGTTTCATCCGTCGCATATCCAAACATAATGCCCTGATCGCCCGCGCCCTCTTCGGAGAAGGTGCCGGTGCCGGCGTCAACGCCGGCGGCGATGTCGGTCGACTGGCCGTGCAGGAAGTTTTGGACGTTGGAGTTTTTCCAGTGAAATCCGTCCTGCTCATAACCGATATCGCGCACGGCATTGCGTGCAGCGGCTTCGATTTCATCGGGGTCGACCGTTTCAGAGCAACGAACTTCGCCGGCCAGAACAATCTGGTTCGTCGTTGTCAGTGTCTCACAGGCAACGCGCGCCTGAGGGTCCTTGGATAGGAACAGATCGACGACGGCGTCGGATATCCGATCACAAACCTTGTCGGGGTGTCCTTCGGACACGCTCTCGGAAGTAAAAATGTAAGACGAACGACTCACGTGAAATCCCTCATATAAAGATTGCCTTATATCGTGGCGGTAGAAAGCAGATTACCGACGGCGATGCAAGTCATGACAACAAGACGCACGATATGGTTGTCCTACGCCCTGATTGCAAAATCCTTGTTAACCCTGAGAACAGTTTCAAGGTCAGCTCTTGCCTGATTCAGTATTTGTTACACTACATATGCTATCACAATGATATAAAGATATCCTTATGTGGATATGTTTGTATAGTAACGAGGCGATCAAGTGAGTGAGTGCGCAGGAGGACACAGGTTATGGGCAGGCAATCAAACAAAGCGGTGGCTGACAATTGTCAGATGGAGCTCAATGTTTCCTTTGAATTTTTTCCACCTAAGACCGAAAAAATGGAGGCGACTCTTTGGCACTCCATTCGTCGTCTAGAGCCGCTTGCTCCGTCGTTTGTCTCGGTAACGTACGGAGCGGGTGGATCTACAAGAGATCGAACACATCGGACGGTTCGCCGGATTGTCACCGAAACCGGCGTTCGGCCGGCAGCGCATCTCACATGTGTAGACGCCAGCCGGAGTGCGGTGGATGAGGTTGTTCAAAGCTATTGGACTGCCGGCATCCGACACATCGTTGCTTTGCGCGGCGACCCGGCGAGCGGTATTGGTGAGGCTTACGACCCGCCCGCAGACGGATATTCCAATGCAACCGAGCTCGTCGCTGGTATCCGCAAGCAAGGTGATTTTGAGATTTCCGTCGGTTGTTACCCGGAAACGCATCCGGAGAGTTCAGGCATG
>JAQXCQ010000133.1 GCA_029251785.1 Maricaulis sp.
AAGGCCCCATCCCGGCAAGAAATCTATGGTGGGTTAAGCGCCGACCGCGCGCCCTAATCCTTGCGCTCCACACGCGCCTTGCCGCGCCCAATGGCCAGCGCCTTGATCGCGCCGCGAAACGTGCGCACTTCCTGCAATGTCCAGCGCCCGCGAATGAAGCCATTGCGCAAATTTTGCACCATCAACGGCGTCTTGTCTGGCGGGAAGAAGAAACCCGCTCGCTCCAGCTCTTCCTCGAAATGCACGAACATGCGCTCTAGGTCTTCCCGTGGCGCAATCTCTGAGACTGGTTCAAACACATCCGGTGTCCCCTCGGCAGCCGTCCACTCATACGCTGTCACAGCGACCGTCTGGGCCAGATTGAGCGATGAGAAGCTGCGATCCACCGGCAGGGTTATAATCGCGTCTGCCGCTGTGACCGCCTCATTTGGCATGCCCGATTGCTCGGCCCCAAACATAATCGCCACCCTCTCACCGGCCGCGGTCGCTGCACGCGCTTCCGCCATGCCCTGGCGGGCGGTCAGCACAGGCTTTTCCATACCGCGCGGACGGGCCGTCGTGGCATAGATACGAGTGAAGGGGCGAATGGCGGTCTGATAATCCGGCACCAATGTCGCCGCATCCAGCACTGGCGAACCGGCGGCCATCGAGACAGCCTTCGGATTGGGCCAGCCATCGCGCGGGTCGACAATGATCAGATCACGTAATCCAAAATTGCCCATCACACGCGCAGCCGCGCCAATATTCTCACCCAGTTGGGGCTGAATGAGAATGATGGAAGGTGTTTTGTCTTGCTGGCTCAATGGCCCCGCCTCTTTCGCTCGGCACGCACCAATGTTAGGAAGCGCGCAATCTCTTCTCAGCGCCTTGTAGCGCTTATACCCTACGTCCGAAAAGAAAGCTGAACACTATGGCGAAGATCAAAGTCGAAACCCCGGTCGTCGAACTCGATGGCGACGAGATGACCCGCATCATCTGGCAGATGATCAAGGACAAGCTGATCCTGCCCTATCTCGACATTGACCTGAAGTATTACGATCTCTCGGTTACCAAGCGTGACGAGACCGATGACCAGATCACCGTCGACAGTGCCAATGCGATCAAGAAATACGGCGTTGGCATTAAATGCGCGACGATTACGCCGGACGAAGACCGGGTTGAGGAATTTGGCCTCAAGAAAATGTGGCGTTCGCCAAACGGCACCATCCGCAACATTCTCGGCGGCGTTGTGTTCCGCGAGCCGATCGTGATTTCCAACGTGCCGCGCCTGGTTCCGGGCTGGCGCCAGTCCATGGTCATCGGCCGCCACGCCTTTGGTGACCAGTATAAGGCCACTGACTTTAAGGTCCCTGGCCCCGGCAAGCTCACCATGACTTTCGAACCGTCCGACGGCAGTGACCCAATCACTCGCGAAGTCTTCGACTTCCCGGAAGCCGGTGTCGCCATGGGCATGTATAATCTCGACGATTCCATCCGTGACTTCGCCCGCGCCAGCCTCAACTACGGCCTGCAGCGTGGCTGGCCGGTCTATCTGTCGACCAAGAACACTATTCTGAAAGCCTATGATGGCCGCTTCAAGGATTTGTTCCAGGAAGTCTTCGACGAAGAATTCAAGGACGCCTTCCAGGCCAAGGGCATTTCCTACGAGCACCGCCTGATCGACGACATGGTGGCTGCCGCAATGAAGTGGTCCGGTGGTTTCGTCTGGGCCTGTAAAAACTATGATGGCGATGTTCAGTCCGACACTGTGGCTCAGGGCTTTGGCTCGCTTGGCCTGATGACATCCGTTCTGATGTCCCCAGACGGCAAGACCATCGAAGCGGAAGCCGCTCACGGTACGGTCACACGCCATTATCGCCAGCATCAGCGCGGCGAGCAGACCTCCACCAATTCCATCGCATCAATCTTTGCTTGGACAAACGGCCTGTCACATCGCGGCCGGATGGATGGCAATCAAGAGCTGATGAAGTTTGCGGCCACGCTCGAAGACACCATCATCAAGACCGTTGAATCCGGCTACATGACCAAGGACCTCGCACTCCTGGTCGGCGACGAACAGGGCTGGCTCTCCACTGAAGGCTTCATCGAAAAGGTCGATGAAAACTTCAAGGCGGCCATGTCTGTCGACGCCTAGCAATAATAAAAGAAAAGCCCCCAACCGGCTTGACAAAATAGTTAACGGCAGCGTCTATCGACGCTGCCGTTTTGCTATCGGGGGTGCGCGAAATGAATGATGATCTGACCGGAATTTGGTTTGGCGAAAGCCGATGCGCACGCGGCCTTAGCGCCCAGAACTTCATGCTCAATATTGACGAGTTCGGCGTACATTTTGACGGTCGGATGGACGAACCCGAATTCCATGGGGATTACGATATCGAACGCCCGATCGCACAAATCGAAGGCATTCGAACCGGAAAATTCGTCTTTTTCACCAAAAATCAAGCTGACGCCGACGAATCAGAAAATCCAGTCAGCTATAATGGCCGGCTCAGATTGGGCGGAAATTGTGTTGAGGGCGTTTGGGAAGTCGACGGGCTGCGCGGCACTTTCACAATGACTCGTCCGATTATCGCGAATGATTATCTGGAAGCAGAAACAAGCCTGTCCCGCGACGGATGATCCAATGCCGGCTCACAGGCTCTGACGACGCAACGTCACAAATGTTTCAGCCTCAAGCCGCCAGACGAGCCCGTCCAAACGCCATTTCGCGAAATAGCGTCCATTATAGCGGATACCCAGCCCCTCACTCGACCACGCGCCTTTCCAGCGTCCTGTTTCGGCAGCCAGCGTATCGCAATCACCGATCTCGATACGCTGTGCCATGCGGATATAGCTGACATCCGGCATATTGGTGAAAATCGAGCGCCAAGCCTCCAGCTGGGCCTCACGTCCAGCAATCAATTGCGCATCATCTCCCGGCACCAAAACCGCATCCTCGGAGAGGCTGTCGGCGATAACCGACAAATCCCGCGATGCCAGCGCGTCATTAAAGCGTGTCCGGGCGGCAGCAACATCCCGAGCCGCAGCCTTATTTCCGAGTAGTTGCAAATCTGACTTGGCCATCAGCTCGCCAACACAGCCTTGATCGCGGCCAGCCCGTCTTCAGCTTTTTCGCCGTGGGGACCGCCCGCCTGGGCAAAGTCAGGCCGACCACCGCCGCCCTTGCCACCAACAGCCGCGGATCCAGCTTTCACCATATCCACAGCCGACAGCGTCGCCTTGAGGTCATCCGTGACCCCCACAGCGAGCGATACCTTACCATCGGTCACGCCAACAAAGGCCGCGACACCGGAGCCGAGCGAGGCTTTGGCACTGTCGACTAGGCCCCGCAAATCGCGTCCGCCGACACCCTGTACCACTTTGCCGATAAACTTGACGCCATTGACCTCTTCGGGCCCCGGATCGCCACCGGCGTCTCCGCCACCCAAGGCCAGTTTTTGTTTGGCTTCTGACAATTGGCGTTCGAGCTTTTTGCGCTCACCTGTCAAAGCAACCACACGCTCCTCAAGGCTAGAAAGCGGAACTTTCAACGCATCGGAGGCCGCACGGCCCAGATCGATTTGTTCTTCCATCCACAAGCGAGCAGCCTCACCGGTCAGTGCCTCAATACGGCGGACACCGGAGGCGACCGAGCTTTCGGCGATGATCTTGAACAGGGCAATATCACCGGTTCGAACCACATGCGTACCGCCGCAAAGCTCAACGGAATAGGGTTTGTCCGCCTGCTTCAGCGACTGACCCATCGTCAGAACACGCACTTCATCACCGTATTTTTCGCCGAACAGGGCCAGAGCACCCGCCTCGATAGCCGCATCCGGTGTCATCGATCGTGTGGATACGGCGACATTCTGGCGGATCACCGCATTGACTTGAGCCTCGACGGCCGCAATCTGCTCGACGGTCATGGGCTTGTTGTTGGAAAAATCAAACCGCAGCCGGTCCGGCCCCACATAAGACCCTTTCTGCGCCACTTGTGGCCCCAGCACATCGCGCAGGGCGGCGTGAGCCAGGTGTGTGGCCGAGTGATGCGAACGAGACGCGTCTCGCAGCGCCACGGTTACCGACATCTCGGCATCATCTCCAAGCGTCACTTCACCACGCTCCATCACGCCCACATGGGCATGCATGTCGCCTCCACGTTTTTTGGTGTCGTCGACGCGAAATACCGATCCGCAGGAAAACGCGATCAGACCGACATCACCCGCCTGCCCGCCGGACTCGCCATAGAATGGGGTGCGGTCAAACACCAGCTCGCCGCTTTGCCCCTCGCCCAGAGCTTTGGCCTCATGACCTTCAGAGACAATGGCCACAAGCTTCCCCGTGCCCGTCGTCCCCTCATAGCCAAGAAATTCCGTCGCCCCGGTTTTCTCGCGCAAGGACAGCCAAACAGCATCAGGCGCCGCCTGACCGGAGGAAAACGTGCCGGCGCGAGCATCAGCGCGCTGCTTGTCCATGGCGGTGTTGAACCCTGGCTCATCGACGGTCATTCCACGAGACCGGAGCGCGTCCTGGGTCAGATCGAGCGGGAATCCATAGGTGTCGTAAAGCTTGAACGCTGTCTTGCCCGGCAGCACATCGCCATCGCGCATATCCGCTGTGGCTTCGTTGAGCAGGCTCATACCGCGACCCAGCGTACGCTGGAACCGCTCTTCCTCGACCTTGAGCGTGTCTTCAAGCAGCGCTTGCGCACGACCCAATTCCGGATAGGCATCGCCCATCTCATTCACCAGGGCCGGCACCAGCTTGTGCATGCTGGGCTCCGTCGCACCGAGCAGATGTGCATGACGCATGGCGCGACGCATGATTCGGCGCAGCACATAGCCGCGCCCCTCATTGGAAGGAGACACACCGTCGGCCATCAAAAAACAAGTGGAGCGCAAATGATCGGCGATAACCCGGTGACTGCCCAGCGCATCGCCAGAGGCTTTGACCCCGAGAACACTCTCGCTCGCAGAAATCAGATTAGCGAACAGATCGACTTCGTAATTATTGTGTTTGCCTTGCAAGATGGCCGCAAGACGCTCAAGCCCCATCCCGGTATCAATCGAGGGTTTGGGCAGCGACACACGGTCATCAGCGGATCGCTGCTCGTACTGCATGAAGACGAGATTCCATATCTCGATGAAGCGATCGCCATCCTCGTCGGGTGAGCCGGGAGGGCCACCAGCAATGTCGGGACCATGGTCAAAGAAAATTTCCGAGCACGGACCACAGGGTCCGGTATCACCCATCGACCAGAAATTGTCAGACGTAGAAATCGAGATAATGCGATCATCCGACAGGCCGGCAATCTTGCGCCACAGCTCGCGAGCCTCTGTATCTTCAGAATAAACCGTAACCAGCAATTTGTCGGCCGGCAGGCCATATTCTTTGGTGATCAACTCCCAGGCATGGGAAATCGCGCGTTCCTTGAAATAATCACCGAAGGAAAAATTCCCCAGCATCTCGAAGAAAGTATGGTGTCGAGCGGTATAACCAACATTGTCCAGATCATTGTGCTTGCCACCCGCGCGAACGCATTTCTGCGATGACACAGCGCGCGGAATGGCGCGGCCTTCCTGGCCCGTGAAAACGTTCTTGAACTGAACCATGCCCGCATTGACAAATAGCAGGGTCGGATCGTCCTGCGGTACCAGCGGGCTGGACGCGACGACCTCATGATCATTGCTACCAAAATAGTCGAGAAATGTGGCACGGATGTCGCGCAAGCTGGCCATGATAAGTCCTGTGACGTGTCGGTTCTGTCATCGCTGACGAAGTGTTCGCCACACATAACCCGACAACGCCAAAGAATGAACGCCATTCTCCATATATCCAGTGATTTGCTGTCGTCAGGAGTAGTCTCCTGCCATTCAAACCGGTCGCCTCAGCCATTTCGCCCATGAAAAAGCGGGTCCCCAATTTTGGAAACCCGCTCTTTTATTCAGAAAAAACGACCGAAATCACAGTCGCTCAGGACAGACGCTAGCCCGCAATCGCCGGCGCATCCTCTGCCAGGCTTTCACCCTCGATCAGATCACCGCCCAGTCCAGCCTTGGCCCGGACCCGCGCTTCAATTTCGTCAGCCATTTCAGGATGCTCCAGCAGGAATTTGCGCACATTCTCGCGCCCCTGACCGATCCGTTCCGACTTGTAGGAATACCAGGATCCGGACTTCTCGATCACATCATCCTTGACGCCCAGATCGATCAACTCGCCCGTCTTGGAAATGCCCTCTCCGTAGAGGATATCAAACTCGGCCTCGCGGAAGGGCGGTGCCACCTTGTTTTTGACGACCTTCACACGGGTCTGATTGCCGATCACCTCATCGCGGTTTTTCAGCGCGCCGATGCGGCGAATGTCCAGACGGACCGAGGAATAGAATTTCAGTGCATTACCGCCGGTTGTGGTTTCCGGGCTGCCAAACATCACACCGATCTTCATCCGGATCTGGTTGATGAAAATGACCAGGCAGTTGGATTTCGAAATCGAGCCGGTCAGCTTGCGCAGGGCCTGGCTCATCAAACGCGCTTGCAGGCCGGGCAGACTGTCGCCCATCTCGCCCTCAAGCTCAGCACGCGGGGTCAGGGCCGCAACGGAATCAATCACCAGCACATCAACCGCACCGGAGCGTACCAGCGTATCGGCGATCTCCAGTGATTGCTCACCGGTATCAGGCTGCGAGACCAGCAATTCATCGACATCCACGCCCAGCTTCCCGGCATAAATCGGGTCGAGCGCATGCTCGGCATCGACAAACGCCGCAATGCCGTCGCCTTTTTGGCATTCCGCAATCAGGTGGAGGGCCAGCGTGGTCTTACCAGAGCTTTCCGGACCGTAAATTTCAACAATCCGTCCCTTGGGAAGTCCACCCACGCCGAGCGCGATGTCCAAGCCGAGCGAGCCGGTGGAGATTGTTTCCAAATCCATATGCGGCTTGGCACCGAGCTTCATCACCGAGCCCTTGCCAAAAGCCTTGTCGATCTGGCTGAGTGCAGCCTCGATCGCCTTTTTCTTATTATCGTCTGCGTTTTTCACAAGCCGTATCGCGCCCTTAGCCATAACCAGTCTTCCCTTATCTCACGCCCCTCAGAACCGGGCAACGAGTCAGTTTGTACCCATTTTGTTCCGGGAACACAAGCAGAACATTTATGGTTAACGCACAGAACATTTCGTGACCGTTGAAGGCGCATCAAACAAGGTGGGACGAATCGTCCACATCCCTAGGCTAACCGATACCGGCCAAGCACTGAAGTCGTCTGTCTAAGTGGTTGACGCTAAAAGCCGAGCGCGCCGCCGAGGGCCCCCAGCGGGTCTGAGAGGACTAACATCAACTCGCCCCGCGCCATGGCGGGTAGAGTGATCGCAAGAGCCACACTGATGACGAGCCCCAGGAAGGCACGCAATACATCGGTCACCACATCCCCCAACGCTTCCAGCTTATCGCGAAGGCCCGCCACATACGCGATGGCAAGCTCACGCCCGGCCAGCATGCCCAGGAAGACCCAGGTCGTGCTCATCGGGATATCGCTGACTTCCCTGAAGATAAACAGGATCAGGCCATAAATCAGATCCACCAGTGTCGCGGCGCGCACATCCGTCGTATTGGTTTTGCGCAAAACGATTTTCTGAATTTCACCACCGCGCGTGGCAAAAATAAGCGCGTGCAGGGCCACCATCACGATGGTGGCAAAAATCAAAAGCTCGGCGGAAAACGTCACATGCGTTTCCATTACCGGCAAACCGTCCTGGAGGACCGGATTACCGGCACCATCCACCACTTGAACCAAATCAGTATCGCGGAACAGATAGACGAAGATATTTGCCAGATCCTGCATCAGCCATTGCGACCACAAGAATGCGGTCGAGGCCCATTGCAGAACGTGCCAATGCCCACCGATTGGCTTGTCGCGCGTCGTCGAGATCCAGCGTTCAAACGAGCGGCTGATTGCCACAAACACCACCGCTGCTGCAGCGAATGCCACCAGGTAACCCAGGCCGGATTTCACCAGCATTTTGGGCAATATACCTTCCGTATCGGCACCGCCCGACAGGGCAAAGATGGTCAGCACTAGAAACGTCGTCGACACCGGAATACCGTAGCGGGTCAGCACCAACAGGAAGAGCGGCGGGATGGCGTGCCACCATTGCACACCGGCTTCAGGATAGGGTAGCCGGTTGAGGCGGCCAAAGGCGATGTCCTGCTCGCCAAACACCCAGCCGTAAAACATCACGGCAACGATGATCGAGGAGGCATAGGCCCACAACACCCACCAGGGGCGATTGGCGTTGGAGCTCAAAAACGTACCCAGTGTCTGGATCGCATCATTGGCGACAATGGTATAGGCCGCCAGAAGGAAGCCGCCGATCGAAAAAACGATCACCCAAAAATCATAATCAGCCACAGCATCCCCCACCATGCGCCAGCCCCACACCAAATGGTGACGCGCATACATCAGGGCACTACCCGACCGCACAGACACAACGCAATCACCACATGCGGTAATCAGGCGGATTTCACAAAACTTTCATGGAATGGGGGTGGCTAGGTGGGGTTTCGGGCGACCAGCTACGCCTCATATAATCTACTTACTTGCGACATCAGGTCTTCGATTTTGAGGATCAATTCGCGAATTTCAGAATCCGGGTGGCTCGACGTTACATTAGCTTCACTCAGATACTCCATCGCTAGCCCATATTCGTTGGCGGCAAACAGAACAGTCACGTCTGGCAAATATTGGATTCCTCCCAGCGTCTCCAATTTCTCACAAACAACACCGCCCAATTTCATTATTTGGGATTGGTGGAGATAGAGCTCATCTCGATCGACCTTCACACCCTAAGTCCCGCCGCCAATCTCTTCCTTCACCTTTTCCGCCAATTGCGTCAGCGTGAAGGGTTTGGGCAGGAAGGAGACTTCGCGTTCTTCCGAAAGCGTCTTGGAGAAATGTTCCGCCGCATAGCCGGAGATGAAGACAACGCGGGTGTCAATCAGCATGTCGCGGGCCTTTTCCAGCAGGCCGGGACCATCCAGGCCGGGCATTACCACGTCTGACAGCAGCAGGTCGAAGCCATCGGGGTCGTCCTCCAGGATTTCAAACGCTTCCTCGCCATCACACGCTTCAACCACCTCATAGCCACGTTTCACCAGCGTTTTGGCAGCGATGGCGCGCACGGCGTCCTCGTCCTCCACCAGCAGGATGCGGCCGGTTCCGGCCAGATCCGCCGGAGCAGGCTCGACGGCCTTGGCGACTTTGACCTCTTCAAGCTCCACAGCCTCTTCTTCACTGGGTTCATGACCGGGCAAATAGATGGTGAATGTGGTGCCCTCGCCCGGCATTGAGTCGGCATACAAGAACCCGCCGGACTGCTTGACGATGCCGTACACAGTCGCCAGGCCCAGGCCTGTGCCCTTGCCCGCTTCCTTGGTCGTAAAGAAGGGTTCGAAAATCTTGCCGAGGGTTTCCTTGTCCATCCCGTGGCCGACATCGCTGACAGCGATCGCCACCCAGGCGCCTTCACGCGGATTGGGGGCACCGACCTTGCGCACATCGTCATCGGTCAGTGTGGACGTGCGAATGGTCAGCGTGCCGCCGCCATTGTCTTTCATGGCATCACGGGCATTGGCGGCCAGATTGATCAGGGCGGTTTCCAGCTGCCCCTTATCGGCGCGTATCATCGGCAAATCGCGGCCATGCACGATATCCAGGCGCACACTCTCCTCGAGGATCTGGCGCAATAGCACCGAGACGTCGGACAGCATGTCGCCAGCATCAAGGGTTTCCATGCGGAAGGTTTGCTTGCGCGAGAAGGCCAGCAGCTTGCGTACCAAGCCGGCGGCGCGGGCCACCGTGGAATTAATCGCCTGTAACTCACCATAGGACGGATCACCGACCGGATGTCGGTTGAGCAATTCGTCGCAATTGAGTCGGATCGCCGTGAGCAGATTGTTGAAGTCATGCGCCACACCGCCCGCCAGCTGACCCACGGCCTGCATTTTATTGGCCTGCGAGAATTGGCGTTCCATCTCTTTCCAGCTGGTCACATCAATGATGTAGGCCACACGCTTACCGCCACGTGCCGGCGCGAACACCAGGTGCACATAGGTTTCATCCTCGCCGGTCAGGCGCAATTCAACCTTATTATTGCTGCCGCCCATGGCCGGGGCGAAAGCCTCAGTCGCCGATCGATCATCATCCCATCTGAACATGTCGCAAAATTTGACTCCGGGCACCGCAGCCCCGCCGGTCAGCTGCACCAGCACCGGATTGACGTCTTCGATAATCGCGGTTTCCGGATCAGATCCATCGAGCCTGACCACGCCGAACGGCGCGCTCGCAAACATCTCGTCGAGCGTATGCCCAGCTTCGCGGCCATCGCTCATGGCCTGCGCCACACCGGGAGGGGCACCGGTGGCGGAAAGTCCATAAATCACCGCACGCCCGACGGGTGGATCGCCAGGAGCCCATTCGATGGCGATGGTCACCGGACTTTCAATACCGTCGCGTGCTTTCAGGCGACCATCAATTCGCGCCACAGCGTCGCCACCTCGGGTATTCAGTACGGAGCGGGCCCCGTCACCGGTCAGGATATCGGCCAGCTTGGGCAGACGGTCCCCTTCGGCCACACCCAGCCATTCGCGCAGGGTTTCGTTCGCCATGGCAATTTCGCCATTGGCACGCAGGGAAAACAGACCCACGGGCGCGTGCTGCGCCCAATCGGCCATCGCACTGCCAGCTCCGGCCTCATCCTGATTGATTTCATTGAGTCGCCAGAGCGTCAGCTCATTGTCCTGCGGCAGAGTTTCCAGATGAAAACGCACGATCCGTCCATCCTGTAACTCCAGCGGCGGCAGCAATTCACAAGCACCTTCGCCACGCGCGGCCGCGCGTGCCAAACGGTACACCGCCCCATCGCCGCCGCCCGCACCGGCCCAAATCCGGTCGATGGTTGGCAATCCAAAACTTTGACCCAGCCCGCCAATGCCTTGTGCCAGTTCGCGATAACTGCGATTGCCCCAGCGCGCGGCGCCGCGCCGGTCTGTGACGAGCACCGGCTCCGGGTAATTTTCCATAGCGAAGCCGGCCATGCCTGCCAGATCCGGCCGCGTGTTTTTCTCAGCACGCTTGCGCCAGCCCTTGCCGGCCATTTCACCGGCCGCGACCGCATACACCACAAGCAGTGACGCGAGTGTCAGCCCTGACAAGAATATTAAACCAACGCCGCCATCTTGCCCCGCAGCCATCAGGGCCGCGGCCATTCCAATTCCAATCACCGAGACAAAAACCCAAATGGCTACGCGCCCAATTGGTTTCGTCCAGAAGGACGGCAGGTTGGCACTTGCAGCACGTGCGGGTTCACTCGCCTCTCGGCTTCGGTTGGTCTTGAACAGCATGGAATACAGCGCTTTCGGCAAGAATGAGATTGCAATCGAAAAATGGGCAATACGTTGGGAACTGAACAGGTCGAACTTAAGCCGAATGAATTGATTCGAAAATCACCCGGTTAATTTCGCGCCGCTTCGCGCGTCAGCTCGTGCCGGTCGGCTGGTAGCGCGCACTCCCGCGCGACAGTGACAACACGTAACCAATCAGCTTGGCCACCGCCTGGAAATGATCCAACGGTATTTCTTCGTCCAGCTCCGCGGAGGCGTGTAACGCCCGGGCTAACGGCGGATCCTCAACAATCGGGACAGAATGTTCCTTGCCGAGTTCGCGGATCCGCAACGCCGTTTCATTCATGCCCTTTGCCACACAAATCGGGGCCGGGGTCTCGCCCTGTACGTAATACAGCGCGACGGCGTAATGAGTGGGGTTGGTAACGATCACAGTGGCCTCGGGCACCTTGGCCATCATCCGGCGTTGCGCACGCTCGTGACGCACTTGCCGCAGCTTGGCCTTGATCAGCGGATCACCATCACTCTGCTTGACCTCATCCTTGATTTCCTGCCGCGACATACGATTGCGCTTCATAAATGTCTGTCGCTGAAAGGCATAATCAAGCGCAGCGATCACCGCATAGACAACCAGTGCCGCGACGAGCAATTCCACACCCGCCTGGCGCACCAATGCCAGCGCTGTTGAAATGTCGGTCGCCGGCAAGATCGCCAATTGGTCACGCTTTGGAAACAAAACCACAAACGCGGCCAGAGAAATCAGCGCCATCTTGCCCAGGCCTTTGAAGAAATTCACAATCCCTTCAGGCCCGAAAATCCGCTTGAAACCGGAAATAGGATTTAACTTACTGATTTTGGGTTGAATTTTATCTGCCGAGAAAATGAAACCCGTTTGGACATAATGCCCGGCAAAGCCCGCGACGGCCAAGGTCGAGATTGGCAGGCTGACGGCTAGCGCAGTTTGCCAGAACAAGTCCTGCGCCATCTGCGTCATTGCACTGGGTTCCAGCGAAAATTCCTGCGGTTGCGCCAGAAAGACACTGAGATTGGTTGCCATTTGCCGCACCATTGGGGGCAAGAGGAAACTCATCAATGCCAAGCCTCCAGCCAGAACAAACCAGCCGGGGATTTCCTGCGATTTCGCCACATCGCCCTTCTTGCGGGCGTCATCCAGCCGTTTCTGGGTGGGTTCTTCGGTTTTTTGGCTCTCGTCCGGACCTTCTGCCACTACACCCCCCTAAATCAGATCTGTGGCGAAACTCTGCATGCGTGTCAGCCACACGCCGCTCATCGCGCCAAGCGATATTGCGAGGATAAAAAGACCGACCATGATATTTGCCGGCATGGCGATAAAGAAAATTTGCAATTGCGGCATCATCCGCGCCAAAATCCCCATGGCCATATAAAAGACCAGACCAAACACGATCAGCGGTGCCGCGAGTTGGATGCCGATGCGAAATGCCTCGGAAAACGCTCGCGCCGCCCATTGCGCAGTTTCCGCCGTAGCCGGAAACTCACCGGCCGGGAACACCATGTAAGAATGGGCAGCAGTCTGCAAAAGCAGGTGATGGGTATTCGTCGCAAACAACAACACCATGAACGTCAAATTGAGAAATGTCGCGATCAAGGCTCCCTGCCTGCCTTGTGAGGGATCGAAATTTTGTGCCATGGCCAAGCCACTCTGTTGACCGATCACTTGCCCGGCAACCGCGGCTGTCGACATGAACAAACGGCCGATAGCCCCGATCATCAAACCGACCAGCATCTCACTCATCACGATGCTTGCCATGGCCAGCGGTCGCTCAGGCATGGGCGGCAATAGCGGCGCGATAACCGGGCCCATAACCAACGCGACAAGGAGGGCGAAGGACAGACGAATTCGCGGGGGAATGCTTGGCTCGCCGAAGCCTGGCATCAGCATCAAAATTGCCCCAAGGCGTGCAAATACCAACCCGGCCGCAAATACCATGGCTGGCAGTTCAAACATCATCCGCCGGCAATCCGCTCAATAATGCTTCGCATGAACGCAGACAGAAGCGCGCCCATCATCGGTAAAAAAATCAGCAACGCGACAAAGATGGCGATAATTTTCGGCACAAAGACCAGTGTCATTTCCTGAATTTGAGTCAGGGCCTGAAACAGGGCGATGGTCACCCCCACAGCCAGACCGACAAACATGACCGGCGACGACATGGCCAGCATTAACCAAACCGCTTCGCGCGCGAAATCAAGAACCTCGTTATCGGTCACCTGTTTATCCTCAAGGGCACGGCCAAAAGTGAGTCGACCAAATGATTCGGGAAGAATCGATGTTACGGTTAATTATCTTTACGCTTCCTTTCTCCGCGTTAAGAAAGAGTCAATCAGTGTAAACAACGGGACAGACACTATGTCATTCAAAGCTCTACTCGCCGGCGTCAGCGCCATCGCCCTGCTCACCGCTTGCAGCCCATCTTCCGATCAGGCCGCTATCGAGCCCGCGCCTCAAAACGAGATGGAGACCGTCGCGGTCGCCGCCGTGGAGCAGACCGAGTCCGAGCGCCTCAATGCCTGGTTCCAAACTGAGTTTGAAGCCGAGCTCGCCCTGTCGCCAGTCAGTCAAACCTATTTGGGCATGATTGACGATTTGGACGCCTATGGCCGCTGGGACGACAATTCCGAGCAAGCCTTTCGTGATGGCCTAAACCGCGAAGCCGCACGCATTCGACGCATGAATGACAATTTCGACTTTGACGCCCTGACCGATGAAGCCCAGGTCAGCTGGCGATTCGCCGAGTTTATCGCCGCCAACAATGCCCAGCAGGCCGAATTTTGGGATCATGGCTATATTTTCACGCAATTCTTCGGTCCGCACACTAATATGCCAAGCCTGCTGATCGGCCAGCATCGTGTCGACACAATTGGCCACGCGGAAGCCTATATTAGCCGCCTGAATGGTATGGCAGCCAATCTGCGTGTTTCGACCGCCCAGGCTGAAGAACGCGCCCAGGCTGGTGTTGTCGCTCCGGCTTTCGCCTTCCCGGTGATTATCAGCACGACGCGCGGCATGATCACAGGCGCCCCGTTTGACGACGGTGAAGCCTCACCTTTGCTCTCGGACTTCACCGCCAAAGTCGATGCGTTGCTTGAGGCTGAAGAAAACCCGATTACCCCTGAACAGCGCGATGATTTAATCGCCCGAGCGACCACGGCCCTCACCGAGCAAGTTGGCCCGGCCTTCAACGAGCTGATCGACACTATGGAACGTCACGCCGAGATGGCCGACGGCAATACTGACGGTGTCTGGACGCTTCCTGAAGGTCCCGCCTTCTATGAATCGCAATTGGTCAATTACACCACACGCACCGACATGACCGCTGAACAGATCCATCAGACAGGTCTGGACGAGGTCGCGCGCATTCACGACGAAATGCGCGTCATCATGGCGACCGTTGGATTCGAAGGCACGCTTCCAGAGTTTTTCGAACACTTGCGCACTGATGAACAATTCTTCTACCCAAACACAGACGAAGGTCGTCAGCGCTACATCGACGAAGCCACCGCGATGATCGACGAAGTCATGGTCAGCGCACCGGATTTCTTTGGTGCACTGCCAACCGGAGCGATGGAAGTGCGCGCGGTTGAAGATTACCGCATCGAAACCGCGACCGGTGCCTTCTACGAGCAGGGTTCCCTCGATGGGACGCGCCCGGGCGCGTATTACGTGAACCTGTCCGATATGGCTGAATTGCCGGTCTATCAAATGCAAACGCTGGCGTTTCACGAAGGCGCACCGGGGCACCATTTCCAGATCGCCCTGACCCAGGAGCTCGAAGGCACACCGATGTTCCAGCGTTTCACCTGGTATTCCGCCTATGGCGAAGGCTGGGCCCTCTACGCTGAAGCGCTGGGCAAGGATATGGGCTTCTTTACCGACCCCTATCAGGATTTCGGACGCCTTTCCTATGAAGTCTTCCGAGCCGGACGGCTCGTGGTCGATACGGGTATCCACGCCATGCGTTGGAGCGAAGAGGAAGCCGCCGCCTACATGACAGCCAATACGCCGATGACCCCCGGAGATATCGAAGCCGAAATTCGACGTTACATTGTCTGGCCCGGCCAGGCTGTGTCATACAAGGTAGGAATGCTAACCATTCTCGATCTGCGCAATCGTGCCATGGCTGAGCTCGGCGATGATTTTGACTGGGGTGAGTTCCACGATGTCGTACTCACCAACGGCTCGATCCCACTCACCCTCATGGAAGAATTGGTGATGAATTGGGTGGCTGAAAAACAGGCGACTGAATAGGCCCAACTGGCCTTTAATGCCAATATTGTGAATTGAAGTTGGGATGTGAAAATGTCCCAACTTCTCTTTGAATTCAGGTTTTGGGGAGAAAACCACATGACGCGTTCCAATAAACGGTCGAACTCACTGATATGTGCGGTGTCGGCACTGGCTCTACTTGCAGCCTGTTCACCCGCTCCACAGCCGGGCGAAAGTGCCCAGACCCCCGCCGAAAGCTCCGCGGAAGTCGCGGCGGTGACGGCCAATGATAGCCAGCGTCTAAACGACTGGTTTTCCGAGCTCTGGGACGCAGACCTCGCCCGTTCGCCCCAAACACTGACCAATATGGGACTTTTGGATGATCTGGACGCCTACGGGCGTTGGGACTCCGTCACCGATGCAACGGCGGAGGCCAATAACAATCGGCGTATCGAGCGCCTTGCTCATATGCGCGCCGAATTTGATTTCGACGCGCTCGACGCATCCTCACAAATTTCCTACCGCATCTACGAATACCTGCAGGAAAACGGCATTCGCAATTTCGGTTTCCGGGACCAGACCTACGTCTTCACCCAGATGTTTGGCCCACACACCGGAATGCCCACCATGCTGATCAATCAGCACCGGGTGGAGAATGCTGACCACGCCGAGGCCTACATCAACCGCCTGTCCAGTCTGGATGACACGCTGCGTGTGCTAATGGCCCAGGCCGAAGCGCGCGCCGAGGCCGGCGTTATCCCGCCACGCTTTGCCTTCCAATACCTTGTCGGCAACGCCCAGCGCATCGCCAGTGGTGCCCCCTTTGACGATAGCGAGGAGAATTCGCCACTGCTCAATGACTTTATTACCAAGGTCAATGCACTCGAAATCGACGATGACGCAAAAGCGGATCTGATCGAACGCGGCACGGCAGCCATTCGTGATGAAGTCGCCCCGGTCTATGTTGATCTGGTCGAGATGTTCCATCGCCATGAAGCGATGACAGATGATCGCGACGGTGCCTGGAAGTTACCACGCGGTGAGGCATATTATCAGTCTCAACTTGCCAATTTCACCACCCTGCCCGATTTGTCGGCTCGCGAAATTCACGATACTGGCATGGCAGAAATTGCGCGGATCCACGACGAAATGCGCGCCATTCAGGCCCAGGTCGGGTTTGAAGGCGATTTGCAGGACTTCTTCGAATTCATGCGCACGGATGAGCAGTTTTACTACGAATCCAATGATGAAGGCCGCCAGCGTTATGTCGCCGAGGCGAATGCGGTCTTCGACCGTATTGGCACCCTTATCCCGGATTACTTCGGCGTTATCCCGCGCGGTGAGCTGGTCGTCCGCGAAGTCGAAGCCTTCCGGGCAGCCGGAGCACCAAGCGCGTTCTACAACACAGGCACGCTCGATGGCTCTCGCCCCGGTGTTTATTACGCCAACACATTGAACATGGAAAACCTGCCAGTCTACCAAATGGAAACACTGGCCTATCACGAGGGTATTCCCGGCCATCATTTCCAGCTGACGCTGGCGCAGGAACGCGAAAACACGCCAATGTTCCAGCGTCGCTTATATCTGTCGGCGTTCGGCGAAGGCTGGGCGCTTTACGCCGAAAGCCTTGGCAAGGATATGGGCCTGTTTACCGATCCCTATCAGGACTTCGGTCGCCTTGCCTATGAGTTGTGGCGCGCCGGACGTCTGGTGGTTGATACGGGCCTGCATGCGATGCAGTGGTCGCGCGAGGACGCCATCGAATTCCTGACCGAGAATACCTCCTTCACAAACGCCGAGATCGTGCGCGAAGTTGAGCGCTATATCGTTTGGCCGGGCCAGGCGACGTCCTACAAGATTGGCCAAATGCGGATTCGCGCCCTGCGTGACTTTGCCCAGACCGAACTTGGTGACGCCTTTGATTACGGCGAATTTCACGATGTGGTTCTGACAAATGGGGCCCTGCCTCTCCCGATCCTGACCGATTTGGTCAATGACTATGTTGAATCCTCACGCGCACAGATCGAAGAGTAGAAAGACATCATGGATATCATCAAAAAACTAACCCTCGGCGCCTCTGTTCTGGCACTTATCGTCGCTTGCGATCAGGGTACAAGCTCCACGCCAGCTCCGGAAACCTCAGCTGAGGCCATCGCCCCCGCGCAAAACACCCGCGAGACGGAGACTGAAATCGCGGCGGCGGAAATGACCGAATCCGACCGCCTCAATGCCTGGTATGAAGAGGTTTTTCAGGCCGGAGTGGCCCGATCGCCGATGACACAAACCTTCCTCGGCATGAAAACCAATTATGATCAATGGAACAATGTCACGCCGGAATACGCGCAGGAAGGGTTCGAGATTAGCCAAGCCAATCTGGCTTATATGCGCGAGAATTTCGATTATGACGCTCTGGACGCCAGTGCCCAGATTTCCTGGCGTCTGTTCGAATACAATCAGCAACGCGCGGTCGAGGGCCAGCGCTGGATTGATCACGGTTACACCTTCACCCAGCGCGGCGGCCCGCACATGAACACGCCGACCTTCCTGATCAACAATCATCGGGTTGATACTTTGGAGGACGCGCAAGCCTATATCGGCCGGATCAACAATATGGGCGAATACCTGGACCAGCAGATGGCCAATTCACAGCGCTCATTCGCTTTGGGCGTTTCAACTCCCAGCTGGACCTTTGAACCGATGATCCAGACGGCGCGAAATATTGTCAACGGAGCCCCATTTACCGATGGCGAGGACAGTCCCCTATTGGCCGACTTCCGAGCCAAGGTCGACTCGCTCGAACTTGAGGATGAAGTCGCGGCCGACTTGATGACACAGGCTGAAACCGCAATGACCGGCGTCATGGCTCCCGCCTACGACCGCATCATCGCCATGTTTGAGCAACAACATGCAGCATCCTCTGACGATGATGGCGTATGGAAGCATCCTGACGGTGCGGAATACTATAATTTCCGGCTCAACGGTTTTACAACGATGGATATTTCCGCGGAAGAAATCCATCAGCTCGGCGTGTCCGAAGTTGCGCGGATTCACGGCGAAATGCGTGAAATTATGGCGCAAGTTGGTTTTGAGGGGGAGCTACAGGACTTCTTCGAATTTATGCGCACAGACCCACAATTTTATTACTCAAACGACGATGAAGGTCGCGCCGAATATCTTGCTGCTGCCACAGGCGTAATCGACACGATGCGCGATACATTGCCTCAGATATTCAACACCTTCCCACGCGCCGAGTTGGAGGTTGTTCGGGTAGAGCCGTTCCGCGAACAGGCCGCTGGCAAGGCCTTCTATAGCCGTCCCGCGGCGAATGGGTCACGTCCGGGCCGATATTACGCCAATCTGTACGATATGGCCCGCATGCCCACCTATCAGATGGAAGCACTGGCCTATCACGAGGGTATACCCGGGCACCATATGCAATTGGCGATAATGCAGGAATTGGAAGGCGTGCCGTCCTTCCGGCGCTTCGGAGGCTACACCGCCTATACCGAGGGTTGGGGGCTCTACACGGAATATTTGCCGGTAGAATACGGATTCTATTCCGACCCCTATTCCGATTTTGGTCGACTCGCGATGGAGCTGTGGCGTGCCTGTCGTCTCGTCGTTGATACCGGCATTCATTATCACCAGTGGTCCCGCCAGGAAGCCATTGATTATCTGGCTGAAAGCACTCCAAATCCACAAGGCGATGTCGAAAATGCCATCGACCGCTATATCGTATTCGCTGGCCAGGCCACGGCTTACAAAATCGGCATGCTGGAAATCCTGCGACTGCGGGCAATGGCCGAGGACGCGCTGGGCGATGCCTATGATATTCGAGATTTCCACGATGTGGTGCTGACGCAGGGTGCCTTGCCACTGGCGATACTCGAAGAGCAGGTCAATGCCTACATCGCGGCCAATCAGCCCTGATCCTGGCCAGCCCATAATCCAGGCGAGCATTATCACAAGAACCTGATTACAGCCGCTTTCATTCCTGAAAGCGGCTGTTTTCATGTCAGCATTTATACACCGCACCGTTTGTCTTGCTGACAGGTAATCTCCTCGTCAGGTATCCGTTACACGTAACGAGTAAAGTCAACTCAAATCCTTTGGGGAGACTGACTATGATCAGATCGACATCACGACTAAAGAAATTTGCCCTCGCCTCTACCGCGGTTATCGCCTGCCTTAGCGCATCGCTCCCGCCGCTATCCATCGCCAGTGCGCAGACGGCAGCGGCCGCGCCAGCCGTGCAAGAAACCGAGACCGACCGCCTCAATGCCTGGTTCGGACAGATTTTCCAGGAAAGCCTGAACTATTTTCCATCCTTCAAGACCGCCCTCGGCATTATCGACGAAGACTATGGTCGCTGGAGCGATCCCAGTGACGAGGCGTCACTCGCCGCCTTCAATCGCAGCCTCGAACAGCTCGACTATATGCACGCCAATTTTGATTTTGACGCACTCGATGAAACAGCCCAGATGTCTTGGCGCCTGTTTGAATATCAGACTGAGCGGTCCCGACAGGCCAATGCCTATCGCCGCCACGGTTATGTTTTCAATCAGCTCTTTGGACCACACACCGGCTTGATGGCCTTCCTGATCGGGCAGCACCGTGTCTCGAATGTCGAGCATGCTGAGGCCTATATCCAGCGTATGGAAACGATTGATGACGTGCTCAACGTTCAGATCGACGAGGCCGAGACACGGTTTGAAATGGGCATTCAGGCTCCGGAATGGGTCTATGACCGGGTCGGTGCCACGGTCGCCGGTCTGCTGAGCGGTGCGCCCTTTGATGACGGCCCTGACCATCCTTTGTGGGCTGATATTCAGGGCAAGATTACGGCGCTCGAACTGGCCCCAGAGGTCAGCGCGCCACTTCTCGAGCGCGCCCGAAATGCCATGCTCAATGATTTCGGCCCGGTCTACGAACGCCTCGCTGAGGTCATCATCAATCATGGTGAGCAATCCAACACATTGGATGGCATCGCAGACCTTCCACAGGGCGAGGACTGGTACAATGATTTGCTGGTCGGCTTTACCACGACCGATCTGACAGCCGACCAGATCCACCAGACCGGTCTGGAGGAAGTCGCCAGAATTCACGACGAAATGCGTGAAGTCATGGCCCAAATCGATTTTGACGGCGATCTGCAGGACTTCTTCACTTTCCTGCGCGAGGACCCGCAATTCTACTATCCCAACACCGATGAGGGTCGCGCCGACTATATCGCGCGCGCCACCCAGATCATCGCGGATGTTCGTGTGCAATTGCCGGGTTATTTCGGCATTCTGCCCGAAGCGGAAATTGAAGTGCGTCGCGTCGAGCCGTTCCGCGAAGCCGGTTCAGGCAAGGCCTTCTATCAAAACGCAACGCCGGACGGTTCACGCCCGGCCGTCTATTACGCCAACATGGCCAATATGGCTGATATGCCGATCTACCAGATGGCCACCCTCGCCTTTCATGAAGGCATTCCAGGGCATCACCTCCAGCGCTCGATCCAGCAAGAGCTCGGTGAACTCCCCCCGTTTCGCAATTTCGGCGGCTTCACCGCCTATTCCGAAGGCTGGGGGCTCTATGCGGAATATCTGCCGCTAGAGATGGGTTTGTATGAAGACCCGTATCTCAATGCCGGGCGTCTCGCGATGGAGTTGTGGCGCGCGTGTCGGCTTGTTGTTGATACCGGTCTGCATTCGCGAGGTTGGTCGCGCGAAGAGGCCATCGCCTATTTGACCGAGAATACACCCAACTCCCAGGGCGATATCGTGCCGGCCATCGAGCGCTATATCGTGTTCCCGGGACAGGCGACCGCTTATCAGATTGGCAAGAACCATATTCTAGGTCTGCGGCGTCAGGCGGAAGTCGCTTTTGGGCCGCGCTTTGATATTCGCGCTTTTCACGACACCGTGCTGGAAAGCGGTCAAATCCCGCTCAGCATGCTCAGCATGCTCACAGAACGCGTTGAGGCCTGGATTGAGGCTGAAGCCGGAGACATGAGTGGACCGGCCGGGGATCACGCTCACTAACCCCTCCCGACCCGAGCCACACACAAAAGGGCCGGTCACGATGTGGCCGGCCCTTCTTGTCTTCAAGGTTCTGACGAGAAATCAGATCGGCATGCGCAGGATTTCCTGATACGCCCGCACAACTTCATCGCGAACC
This sequence comes from Maricaulis sp., assembly GCA_029251785.1. GTDB lineage: Bacteria > Pseudomonadota > Alphaproteobacteria > Caulobacterales > Maricaulaceae > Maricaulis. The sequence goes on from JAQXCQ010000133.1 coordinate 21,783, forward strand.
GCAATCACCGTTTCCAGACTGATCTCTGCCGCCGAAACAGCTGTCACCACATCAACCAACGCCGCATCACCGGTTGCACCGGCCGCCGTCATCTGCTCGGCATGCGCCAAAGTGGCCGTCGTGTCGGTGATCGCGTCACTGACCATATTGCCAAACATGTCGCCGGGCGATTGCACCGGGTTAGAGGCTGCGCCACCGCCTTGGGCCGCGCGGCTGGCGGCCTGATAGGCCTGCAATCCGGATAAATCGATCGCCATAGACTTCTTCCTTTTTTGTCAGGCCGCTTCTGCAGCCCGATCATGCCCTAGCGCCGCAACAGATCCAGTGTCCGTTCCTGCATGCGCTTGCCGTTTTCCAGCATATTCAGATTCGCCTCGTAAGATCGCATGGCCTCACGCAAATCCATCAATTCAATCAGCGGCTCAACATTGGAAAATTTGACCATGCCATTCTCATCCGCCGCCGGATGTCCCGGCATGTGTTTGAGCGTAAAATCGCTGTCATCCGGACGCACATCGCTCATGCGAACGGTATTCACACCGGTAACCCGGTCGAGCTCGTTTTCAAACACCGGAATTTGCCGACGATAGGGATCACCGCCCGGCTCCTGAGAGGTCGAGCTGGCATTGGCCAGATTTTCCGAAATGATCCGCATCCGCGCCGACTGGGCCCGCATGCCCGCCGTCGCGATCGACATCATGTCTGAGGGATGTCCCATTGTTTAACTCCTACTCCCAGGCCCTTGGGCCAGATCAATTACCGGCCGGGCGAACGGATCGCCATGCGCAACAGGCCCAAGTTTTTCTGATAAAGAGACAGTGACGTTTCATAGCGCATGCGCGCTTCCTGGGCCTGGATCATCTGCTCCTCGACCACGACGGAATTGCCGTTGACAGTTGTCGCCGAATTCGGTGCATCCTGCGTGTCCCAGACCCGTCCCTGCAATTGAGAAACGAAGGGGGTTGATGAGACCTCCGATGCTCCGCCACCGGCCTGCGCGCGCCGCGATGCCTGCCTGGCTTGCAGGTCGGCACGCAGAGCACGATGGAAATCCGCCTCATCGACATCCTGCGGAGTGAAACCGGGCGTATTGGCATTCGCCACATTCTCGGCAACCACATTTTGCCGTTGCGATTGAAACCGCATCGTTTGCTGCAAAAGCGAGAGTATGGGTATGTCATCGGATCGCATGCGCGAATCCCCTTCAACGTTAGGGGACGAAGGTGCGCTGACCCGGTTAATGCCGTCTTAATAAACGAGACCTGGACTCCTCATGACCCCTGCCTGTCAAGGCGATTGCGGGGCGAGGCGCTCGATATCTAACTGATGCCGGCACTACGACAGACTTTGCCGATGCTGCGGCCAAAGTCATCTTCGTCGAGTGGTCCGACCATCCAATCTGTCACACCAGCCGCGGTAGCGGGCATTTTCAGATATTGATCGTCCTCTGTCGTCACAGCGACGATCGGCATATTGCCGTAATTCGGATTTTTGCGCATCTGGCGCACCAGGCCGAGGCCATCAAGATTTGGCAAATTAACACCGGTAACCAACAGTTTGAACTCACCGCACAAGCTTGTATCCGCGGCCAGCTTACCGTCTTCCACCAGGGTCACATCAAACCCCTCCCGTTCCAGCGTGCGAGAAATCATCTTGTGCGGGACACCGGAATCTGCGGCGAGTAGTGCGCGTTTAGACATAATCATCACTCCAGAAGCATCGGGACGCGCCGGTCGAGCCGGCTCCATCAATATTCATCATCAATCTGCTTACCCAATACGCGCTAACAACCCGTTACAGACTGCGCCAGAGCCTGCAGCTAAAGACTTTGTTAACCCCGGCTTAACCGCATCACATCACAAGGCCATCCATCGTTATCGTGGATCCGCGTGATGGAATCTGTAGGCTGGCCTCAATACATTCTGGCAATGTTTGTTCTGTTTGGCTTGCTGGGCTCGCTGGGCCTGTTTGCCTTTGCTGTCCAGCGCGGGTGGATCCTCAAAACCTTCACTGGGTTCCAGCATTTCGCCCCCGCTGAACGTCGTCTATCGATCACGGAAAGCCAGATTATCGACCCGCGCCGCCGTGTGATCATCGTCAAATGCGACGACGTCGAACATGTCGTGCTTCTGGGCGCTGAAGGCGAAACTGTATTGTCGACACAACCGGCCAAGCCAAAGTCGCCAACAGCATCGGCCGCATCATTTAGGGATCAGAATTCATGAAAAAGGGTTTCTGGCTCTATCTGGCCCTGTTTGTTGGCGGCGTTCTCACCCTCATGGGGGCCAGTGCCGAAGCGCAATCGGTCACGCTTGATACCGGTGATGAAGGCGCGTTGACTGAGCGCGTATTGCAGCTGATCGCGCTGATGACCGTGCTGTCCCTGGCCCCGTCCATCATCGTGATGACGACCAGTTTTGTCCGCATCGTCGTGGTGTTGTCCCTGCTGCGAACCGCCACCGGCCTGCAGCAAAGCCCGCCGAACGCCGTCCTGATCAGCCTGGCCATTTTCATGTCAGCCTTCATCATGGCTCCGGTCTTCACCCAGTCCTACGAGGAAGGCATCGTGCCACTGCTGGAGGAAGAAATAGAGCTGACCGAAGCCTTCACGCTCAGCACCGGCCCGCTCAAAACCTTCATGTTGCAACAAACCCGCGAGGAAGACCTCGCACTGTTTGTCGACATGTCGCCGGAACCACTTGCTGAAACGCCGGAAGCCACCTCCTTCTGGATCGTCGCCCCGGCCTTCATGATCTCCGAACTGCGGCGCGCCTTCGAGATCGGCTTCCTGCTCTTCATCCCCTTCCTGATCATCGATTTGGTCGTCGCGTCTATCCTCATGTCGATGGGTATGATGATGCTGCCACCGGTGGTCATATCCCTGCCCTTCAAGCTGATCTTCTTCGTGCTCGTCGATGGCTGGAATCTGGTGATCGGCGCCCTGATGCGAAGCTTCGGGACGCTTGGTTAGCTAGGGTGTCGCGACCTGCCAAATGTTCAGCGCCAACCCAGCATCAGTCGAAATAGGCTTTGATGAATGAGAGCGGCCATTCAGCCCACTCGTCATTGGAGCTGGCACGGCTTCCGTAAGAGCGCTCCACATAATTCAGGAATTGGTAGTCACGCTGCTTGAGCATCGAGACGATCGCCTGCTCAACTCGTCCAACTTCCGCCGCAGAAAATTCAAATAATGCTCGCTGCGCTCCCAAGGTCTCTAACATCCCTGAAACCAGTGCCACTTCCTCGAATATCAGCTTGCCATCTGTATCTGAAAGCGACTCAAAATAGGTGAGCTTTTCCAGCCGGTAATGCTGGTAGACGGCCTCACCCACCTGACTTTTAAGTTTTTGACGGAGGGCGTGTGCGGGCGCAGCATCTTCCTGGAATTCCTGAATAATGCCGCGGCAGGAAGACTCCCATTCCCACTTGGCCAGCCTCATCTCTTCAAGATGACGCGACCTTTTACTCACGCCTAAGACCCATCATTATTGCTGTTAAAGCGAGCCCGGAACGGCTCCATGAAGGCGTCAAGCGTGTCGATGCTGGCGATGCGGCCAGTCATATCGGCCAGGCGGACATCGCCAGGCATGGCGTCATTGGCGGTTAAAACTTCAAACGCCGCCGCCTGCTCTGTGACAGCCATCGCCTCACCATAACGCTCACCCAGACGGATAGCGCTCACCACATCACCAGACAGGCTGTAGGCAATCGCCGCACGGATCAGATCGCTCTGCTCGGAATCACTGAGCGCGCGGCGTTGCTGGTGACGCTGGCCGAGGATCACTTCCAGGCTGCGACCGGCCGTTGGCCAGTCCTGCAAATCCCAGGCGACATCCGCACGTAGCCGGTCGGCGGCGTCAGTGTGGTTATCTTCGACAAGTTCCAGCGCCTGGTCGTGGCGGCCGAGTTCAACCATCGCGCGGGCCTGCAACAGATACCGCTCATTGACCAATTCTTGCGGCAGGCCAGCCACGCGCGTTTCTCGCAGCAAATTGGTCGCGTCTTCATAACGGCGGTCCATCAAGTAGACAATCGCCAGATCCGTTGCGATCCGGGCCCGGGCGACTGGCTCACGCAGACGGTAATCAACCTGGTGCTGTAACAATTCACCCGCCGGAGCCAGAAGATCAAAGGCGATAAGTCGATCCGCCAGGCGGCGCAACATGCGATCGCCATCCGTGCCGATCGGGGCTAGATCCTTGTATTGGTAATACAGGGCAACCGCTTCAATCGGGTCCATCCGATCGGCGGCGCCCTCAAGGAAGAGCTGATGGAAAATATTGACCATCTCCTCACCAATCCTGCGTCCGGCTTCCGTGTCGGGGAAGCGCGATTGGGCGGTAAACATGGTCTCCAGACCCTGGGCAAACGCCCCGTCCTCCACATACAGCTCACCCAATGTGCGCACTGTATCCAGCTCAATGGTATCGCCGCGCCAGCGATAGCGCAGATTTTCCAGATGCTCGATCGCTTCTGGCCGGGTGATGAGGTCAGCATCAAGCTGCAAGCGGTACATGTCATACAAAGCACGCGCTTCCAGCGGTCCAACACCCGAGAAGGACAATTCGTCGAGACGGCGAACTCCCTCATAAACATCGCCATTCGCCGCGATCAAGCGCGCCGAGATATAGGCCGCATAAAGTCGCGTGGTATAATCCGGCTCGTGTTCGTCAATTGCACGCAGATGCGCCTGAGTCGCCGCGTAATCACCCAATTCGAGTGCGGCGCGGGCTTCCGCCATTTCAAACCGCGCCCGCCAGACACCGGGATAATGATAGGCCGCGGCCCGGCCAGCTTCCAGACGCCGGCGTGCTTCAACCCAACGCTCCAGATCAATCGCCACCATGCCGCGCCACAGGTCAGCGGCTGGATCGAGCACGAGAGACGGGTCGGACAAATACTCAACTGCCTCCTCGGGCCGGTCCATCAAATAGCTGGCCACACCCTGCAAAGATCGAATATGGGCGTCTGCCGCCAATTGCGGCTCAATATTGATGGCCAACTGCACCATGCCCAGCGTTTCTTCAGCGAGCTGATGCCCCAACAAAAAGCGTGCAAGGGCAATCCGGCCATCAGGGCCATCTTCCATGGCCGCGCGTCGTTGGCGGGGACCCCATTCATCACGGAAGCGCCCACTGCCTTTCCAATTATCGAAATCCATAAAGGCCGGAGACGAAATATTTTCCAGCAAAGCGGCTTCAGCGGAGCCCAGGGACGCGACATTCAATGGGGTCAGATCCAGACCATCGGGACGGCCGATGGCGATCGTGCCGCCGATCAAAGTCACATCAAGGTCGTCAGCCTGCGCCTCGATAGCGCCGCCATGCGCTGAGGATAGCAAGGAGCCGCCAATAAACTCACGCCGGGATGTCAAACCCTGTACCGGTCCTGTGGACGTTACGACCGCGATCCGATCACCAACAACAGGATCATCCACCCAGTGAACGCCCGTCGTACCCTCCAGGCTCATGATCAATCGCGCATTGCGGCCGCGACGCGCATCGCGGCGTACCGAGATCGGGCGTGGCGGCGCGTCAATACGCTCACTGAAGACCACGACCCAGCTATTGCCCTCCGGACGGGCCTCGGCCTGGGTCGAATCCGGGGCAATAATCCGCGCAGCGGAATAATGTTCCCCTTGCACTGATTGGGAGGAACGCACATGGCCACGTTGGCTAAAGCCAAGCTCATCCAGATCAAGCTCTGCAGACGCATCAAAGACGATCCAGATCGCCTGACCGCGTCGGAAAATGGCGGCACCAACCGGGGCTTCCCAGGTAAATTCGGCGCGTAAATCGCCATTCACCTCACCGGCGGCCACCGAGACGATGCCGTTCGAGGGGACAGGATCAGGACCAACACGCTCTACCGGAGCGATATCAGCTTGCGCGGCTATGGCGAGCTCGGTCGCTTCAGCAGTGTCGGGTGTTTCGACTGTTTCCGTATCCGCAATATCAGGGGCCTCCAAACCTGCCAGCTCAGCCAATAAGGCTTCCGCATCAACAGCATCTGGGTCCGGGAGATCGATGACAATGCGCCCATCTTCACTCCATGCACGGGCTTGAACGCCCTCTGCCAGGTCGAGATACAAGAACCATTCATCGCCAATGCGTTCCGATGTCACAGAATCGAGAAACCGTGGCGGTGAGCCTGCGAGTCGGCCGATTGAGATGTCCGCAGGCTGCGAAAATCGCACGGTCGCCTGGTCACCTGTCTGGGACAAACCGTAGGACACACGTTCCGGCCACAAGAATTCCAGACGCGAATATTCAGTTGTTTGACCAACACGGTATTGAACTGGCAGTGGATCTGCCGGTGGTGGAGCTTCGGGACCGCGAGCCTCGATCTCAGCGGCACGGGCAATTTCCAGACGTTCCTGCTGGGCTCTGGGAGAATCGACCGGCTGGAATGGATTATTACCCGACGGCAAAATATCAATTGCCAGGACATTGTAACTTTTAGATGTTTCCATCTCCGCCGCTTCCCGCAGCGCAATCCGCAAGGTTCGACCATCCGGGTCCAGGCGCGCCCTGGCGGCGATATCGCCGAGCTCATCCGCCAGATCAGATATATCCGCCCGCATCGCTTCGCTGAGACGAGCAATCAAAACAGTGTGCTCAACCTGCGCATCGACGGTTGGATCGCCGTACAGCAGCGCCTCATCATATTCCAGAACGATGCGCGACGCGTCGCCACTGCGCTCGACACTGACACTGGTCGGCACCTGGGCGAGCGCGGCAGCGCTGGCAAATGCAAATCCCAGCAAGGTCAAACCCTGCAGGAGGGTGCGCGCAAGCCCTACAGCGAGAGCATTATGTTTAGCCGTCCTGGCCAATACGCGCCTCCAACTCACTCGCCGTCTGCGGCAAATAGCTACGCGAGGCCATCCATTCGGTCAGATCGGCCGCAGCAGCAGGCCGCATCTCAGCCAGAATGGGGGCAAACTTATTCTGAGACATGCGGGAAGCGATTTGCAATTGGGACTGCGGTGGCAGCAATTCCATACGCTCGGCAGCAGCGGCCGCTTCCATGGTTCCGTACCAGGCCACAATGCCTTCCATGTCTTCAGATTCGCGTTCGCTGAGCTCACCGACAAGACTGTCGATCTGGGTCTCGAGCTCACGCAGGGCCTGGATCCGCTCCTCCACACGCTGTTCCATCGCCTGGATCAGTGCTTCATTGGTATCCAGCTCTGCTTCGCGTTGCTCGATCAAGCGGCTGCGCTGCTGCAAGCTGCGTAAGACACGCTGTTCCTCTGACGTCAAACCGCGACTCTCAAGCCGCATGGCAAATTCCGACGATGCGCTGACGGGTTCACAGGTCGGCGTTGCTTCCGCCAGCTCGGGCAAGGCATCATTGGGCACACCAACCGGCTGAGACTCTTCATCGTCATCCTGCACCACATTGGTCGCCGCCTGAGCCGCAAACCAGTCGGATGTGCCGTTGACCAATGACAGGGTCTTCAAGCCCAAAAGGCCGCCCATAAGGACGACCAATACC
>JAQXCQ010000043.1 GCA_029251785.1 Maricaulis sp.
CCTCTTATTGAGGTATTTATGCCCATGCCAGAAGCCGTCTAAATATATTGGGATTTATAATAATATTATTGGTAACCGGCGGCGTTCAAATGGTCATACCGGACCAATAATGATCGTATTCACACCACTCTTTTGACTGTCATATCTCGTTCAAATCCAATCCCGGCCTTGATTTCGTCAATTCATCCGTATAGCAACCGCATCCCATCACCCGGCCAGCACCTCGCTCGCCCTGAAACGAAAGGCAAATCCCATGTTAAATTAAACCCTTAGGAGTTCTATCGATGAATATGCTTGTTAAAAATCCGATGGCGACTGATCACACAGTATCGTCAGCACTACACTACCCGCCATCATCAGGGATTGCCGACACGCTTAAAGCTGTTGTCGGGGATTTTGCTGAAGATGTCGCAACCCATTTCCCCTACCCGCATACAGAACTTTTCACACAGCCGTTTTCACGCATCCAGCTGCTCGGCGTACGGTTGGCATTGAAGAAGAAGTGCCAGTTTTCCTATCGCGACACGATCAATGTTCGGTGGAATGTCGCCACCAAACAAATCTTTGATCACAAGGTGTTTGGTCTGAAGAACATTCTGTCGAAGCTTCCTAAAACGATGCTGACCAAGAACCAGTATCTGGCATTGGTTCGTGTTCTTGAATCACCGAAGACGCAGAAATTCTTGTGGCAAACACCAGAGATTCCTTCGAGCATGATCGAAGCATTGGATGCCCTGCAGCCTGCCTTGCACACGGCGCATATTCTCAAACATGTGAGCACGCGTGAAGAAGCTGTTCTTCTGGCCCGCATCGCCCGTAATAATAATACGAAAGCGTTGGCAAACCGTTTGAAGAACAAACCCAGCCGGCATCAGTTTTATTCAGAGCTGTCTGACTTCTTCTTCAGCAATCTTGGTCGCTTTCAACAAGGGCCTGAAATCGATGACCCACGGATCACACCCATCCAGAATGCCGAACAATTGGTCGCCTTCGCCAACCACATGAAGAACTGCCTTCGCAACTATGTGTCGGAAGGGCTGGACGGTGAACGCTCTTACTACAAGTTCTCTGGAACTGTTGATGTCGCGATCTCAATCGAACGGCGCATTGATGGCCGTTTTATTATCAACGAGATGGAATCTGTTTCGAATAACCCGTTCCCTGATGAAGTACGGGAGCAGGTGGTAGAAATCTTCGCCAAACATGGCATCGAAGACTGCTCACAGCGTTATATGCACTGGATTGATAAAATCTCGGGCACGCTTTGCCAGCTTGGCTCATTTTCAACCGATGATGCTTCAGGCATTTCCAAGGCTGCTACATTTGCCTTGTGTAAAATTCCTACCAGCTATGGGGAAAATTGATGCTCAGCTTTGTTATTGGGGATGTTCACGGGGAATTTCGTAAGTTTATTCAGCTTTATGGAGCCATTCACGAACATCGGCTTCTATATCCGGATGACGAATATCGTATCGTTTTTCTCGGTGACTATTGTGACCGAGGACCTGATTCAAAAAAGGTCATCGACTTTCTTTTGATGTTGGATTCAGAGCATCACGTCCTGCTTCCGGGCAACCATGAGGACCTGCTGGCTGGATTCATTGAATACTGCGACGAAGGTGACACAGACTGTGATGACTGGTTGAAAAGTGGAGGCGTCGAAACGCTTCGGTCTTACTGCGGGCGGGACCATCCTATCCAGTCAACATCCAAACCTGATCACCAGACCATTCTTGATGCTCGTAGTATGATTCCTGAAAGTCATGTTCGCTTCTTCAATGATCTGATCAACACGCCCACGCCTTGGCACCTAGACCGCGACAACGGGCTTTTGTTTGTTCATGCTGGTATCAACATGAAGAAGAAACTTGAGGACCAAACTTACGAAGAATGTTTGTGGTCACGCTTCCCAGCTTTTCTGAATGATAGTGGCGATGAATGGGTTGAGCCCTACACCGTGGTTCACGGTCACACGCCTGATGAAAACTGGACAGTTCGTGGCAAAGGCAACCGTCTACGGATCGGGGTGGACACGGGGGCCTGCTATGGTGGCGATTTAACTGCGGCTGTATTTCAAAACGCTGATCTGAAGGGCTTCATCCGGGCCAACAATCAAGCCACACGGTATCAGCAATACAAACCGAGTTGATGTGAAAAGAAAGCGGCGACCAACCATTGCAGGTATAGATTCATACGGTGATTACTGGCGTGGCCTCGATGCGAAGAAATATTGTATTTCTCGTCATTAGCTCACTGACCAATATCAACAATGACAACCGGCTATAGCTGGTCGCCACATTCTATCATCAAGCCCGAAGGCCTGACTTCATTCTTATAAAACGATGTCAAAGAGCGGTTTGGATGCGACATTGAATCTCTCCCCTGTTTCGACAATGCATTACCAAACGATCCACAACCCCAATTAGTGGTGTTGCAGAACTGGAATATAGTTGTGTGCTGGGTTGGTCGGAAGGAAATCGGTGCCAGAATCTAATAAAAAAGGTAAAACTGCCTCGTCATCAAGCAAACGTGCTCGACCATCGTGCACGGACTTGGTGGCCATCTAGCGATAACAATGATCAGGCTATTGCGACATGGCGTCCAACAATCTCTCACTAACGTTGCTGGGAACACGGCGGTAGATGGTTATCGGCATGCTGATTGATCGTAATCCCATTGGCGAGAAGACGGCGTAGCCCGAGGCTGGAACCAATCGACACCACAATCAGGATAGGCAGACCAAACCATACAAAGCCTGATCCAGTTATGACCAACCCTACGATGGTTAAGATTCCGGACAGTATGAGCAACCAATGCCCTGCCCCCGCCTTGGCGATCACATTTACTCTGCTGATTGAGGATAGCGGTATCGACCTGTCGCCAATCAAACATGGATAGCCTGATCTGAAGCCCCTTCTCATCATAGAGAAATTCGTCAGTCATGTGTCCGCCTCGCCTTGCGACAGGTCATAACCAGCAGAGACTGGGGCAAAACATCGACATTTATTTACATGTCTGGAGATAAGCCGATTAAACAATCATCAAAAAGGTTGAGCACGCTCCAATAAACTTCACATCACCGGCATAACCCAGTGGATCAGGTTTAAACATCAAACCGCAATTAGATTTTATGATCCGGGATATATAAGTTTTAGTGACGGCTTTAATGGCTAATCAAAGCCCGTTTACCCGTTAAGTTAGACATATAATCGGCGTTTTAAGTTTAAAACGGCTTAGATACCCTGCCTAAAAACATATAATAGTTGTTAGCGACCATTCGCGGCTGATCATCTAAATTTCTAACATCAGCGCATTTAGAGAACTTAGCATCACCGGCAACATCTCCAGCTTTACTAAGTTAAAGCGCGACTAAGTTTATCTAACTGGCGATTTAAAGTTTACCGCATGCTTTGTAACAAGATGCTGGATCGTTTCATGAGCAGATAACTCGCCCAGCCATCCCACCTGCTTATATAAAACGATGATCTGGCTATCTGGTAAAAGCAAACATGGCTGAAATCATAAAACCATCTATCAGCACGATCTAATAAGTTTACTGAAACGGGCTTTATGAAGCGGGATCAGATTTTCAGTTTAAATCTTCAAAGGCTTTACCACCGGTACATAAAGCTTCTTCGACATTATTATGTTCAGATGATCATAAAGCTGATCACCCAGATGATAAGAAGATCATTTAATCTTAGTGGTCAGGTTACCCGTAAACCTCGACATGTTTTCTCGTAAACATGATTAGTTTTAATTCAGCGGTTCAATAAGCTTTACGGAAGATCATTAATCTTCTGAACAACGAGAATGACTCTGCACATGGCGTTTTACCGAACAGATGTTTTCACTCTGGTATCGCTTGCCAACTAAGAAGCCATTTAAAAGCCCGTAGCCGTCATTTTCAATATTGGGGCAGATTGGTATAGCATTTACGCAAACGACTACTGACGGGCCATTAGACGGGCCTCAGCAGTGTGTTCGACAGCTATAATCAATGCTTATAAGAACTTTGTTCTGAAAAGTTTGATTTCAGATACATAATCTGCGCCAAACATCACTTAAGCGGAAAATGTCGGTTTATATAAAACAACGATAATATGTTTTGTAAGAAGCAAACATAACCATGGCCGAGAACATCACCAACGATATTTAAAACTTATTGGGACGCCTATCCCCACGGCAAAAGATTTTATCTGTAAATCTACGGAAACCTTTAGAGCCGGATATCTAAGTTTTACGGCATCGGTGTTTATGTTCAGATGATCTTTGGTGACAGATTTAATCCATATCAAAGAATGCTATTACCTTCTGAAGAAGCAGACCCAGATAGATATCAAATTTTATCAGATTGCCCTGCCCCGCTATCACAATGCTTTATAACGTTTCTCGGTAACCGTTACCTAGGTTTACTACTGGGTTTATAGAGCTTGTTTACTGGTGGATGCATTTATCGCCATTTACCCAATAGATAATGGCCATTTCAATAATCATCACAATTTAATCGCTCATACAGAGGCTTTGACAGCATTGTGCTGGATTGTTACCGCTTGTGCGTAGATCGTTGCTGTAGCAGCTCTGAACCGTCTTCTGGAATGTTTTAAAAAGATTATGTCGATCTTATGTGATCTTTGATCTTTAAAGATTGAGCGAGAAGATAATTGATCTTTGCCCAAACAGTCATCTAACGGGAACCAAGGCTTATTAGACGATGTTGATAATCTTTATGGCAAACTGGGAATGCATCTACATAGATTGTTTGGTTGAAACTGTTTGATCATGCTTGGATAAGGTTATTGATGATCATTGATAGATGGTTTGTGAAACATGGATGATCTTTGGTTTAAAAGATTGAGCATGTTTGGATAACCAGTGATGTAGATGATTGGTAGAAGATAAAATCAATATGCTTCGCCTAGCCATCAGAATTGATGTCCACGTAAAAGAATGACGAAATAGTCTGTCCTGCGTTTGGTTGCAGCGTCTTTACAGACCGCCACCGAAGGGTTCACTTTACAGTTCCCCCAACCTCAGAAGTACGTCTACCTCGAAGCAGGGCAGACTATATCGTTTCTGGATCACAATATTTTTCACAGGAATAAATAACGGTACGGATTACGCTCCGTTCAGCGGGGCATTTAATGTCTGCCAGACAGCGTTAGGTATTCAGGCAATACCAACAAGTGATGCAGGGTCGTATATCCGGCGGTCACAGTGCTCCGACCAAGAACCAGTATCTGTTTTCCGGTTACCTTCGTCCTTCAGGCTGTAAAATAGCGCGCCCATGCCAAGAGCTTTCTCGAGCAACACATTGGCATCAGGCCAAATTTTACAGAACAACTGATCCAGACTGGTTTCTAGCTTTGGAATGTTGACCTGTAGATCATCTGGAACAAAGAAAATCCCGTGCAGATGTGGGCCAACGTATTTTCCGAACTCGGAATGCCGCTCCACAGCCATGATACCCTCAAGGGCGTCGACCTTTGTTTTACCGATGGACTTGGCTATTTTCTTTTGAGATTTCGCCTCGTGACAACCAAATACATATTCATGAATGACGTTCCAGCAGTGCGTGGGTGCCTTTGTTATCTGATGTTCAAACAGGCGTTCGAAGTCTGCCTTCTTGATACCCGCTACTCTGTCGAATGATATGGTCACCATGTACCCGGTATATCCGCTGTCGTCTTCGAACAACGGCCTATATTCGGCGGCTAGGTATTCTTTGAATTCAGCGAGCGTATCTGCATCACGGGACTGATATCGTCGCTTGGATTTTTCTAACTTACTTTTAGGCGAATTCTTAGTCTTGGACATTTGCTGTCTCCTCTAATGATTGTACTTAATCAATATAGGCCAGATCGTTGTCCCTGTTCATGCAATTGCCTCGACCACACCAAGCACCCGGTAACGTTCCGCGCCCGTCCCGGCCTGTCTACGCTGACAAATTTTCATGAAATAAACACCGCACCATCATCACGGGTGGTCTTCGCGTTTACCGCAGGACAGGTGATTTAATGGGTGACGCAAACAATCCAACTTTAGTTAGTTGGATATCCGGTTTGGTGCGATTTTTGGTGGCAGGATTGTTAGAACCCACGATCTCACCAATCACTTGCTGATCACGACCAGCCATTACGCTTTCAACTGAATAGAAAATGGTCCTGTCACACCCGGCAGCGAGAACTTGTCACTTCACCGGGTGTGTCCACGGATACATCACGCGGCCTGAGCATCAACCCAATCATCAATATCGGTACGACGCCAAACTACACGGCGAGGTGACAGACGAATACATTCTGGAAAATCACCTGCTGTGAGGCGATTGTAAATAGTTGAGCGGGAAAGGGTTGTGAGTGCGATTACCTCAGAAAATTTCATAAGTGGGTTTGACATGTGCTTCCTCCAGTTGAGCACACCCGAACATCTACGGACAGGTCTTGATTGTCAACACTAATGATGCATATTTGCTGTATTTGGACACATATGGATACAATTGATGCTTCCAGAAAATAGAAATAAAAAAAATGTTTCACAAAATGTTGGAACGCGATCCGGTCGAAAGAACGCCATTACCCTGAGAGTTTCTGACGATATCTATGGGTTATTGGTAGATGCCTCGGAGATGGAATTGGTTTCATTGCCGGCCGAAGCGGAACGAAGGCTACGCAGAACCTTCAGGCAGGACAAAGAATCTGGGAACGCAGCACTAGGTTCTCTTTTGCGGTACATGTCCGCATCATCTGGTCTACTGGTGGATCAAGCTCGCGCATCGGCCAACAAAGATGCTTCACACCTACTGGCAAGCATTAAGGCCGCGTGGACAATTGCTATAGACCAGTTTTTACCGGCGACAGAACCAGAACTAAAAATATCAATAGATAGCTCGGAACGAAATTCCCCAACCCAGCCGACACTTGGGCCACAGGCCGCACTTGTTCAGGCGATGCTGCTTGATCTCGATGTGCGGGAAAGAAGGTTGATAGCGAAGACTATCACAAGCAATTCAAAACGAGGGTACATATGAGGGTACAAATATTGTCCCGGTTTGAGATATTCAATACTTTCAAGGAGTTCGTTGAGTGAAATGGAGCGGGTAGTCGGGATCGAACCGGCATCCTCAGCTTGGAAGGCTGCTGCACTACCATTGTGCTATACCCGCGCCAGAACTCATCATTTAGCGCCTTCATTCCGGCCCGTCGAGAGGCTTGCTCCGGGAAAGTGCAGCGGCTGGTTATAAACGCTTTTTGGAGAACGCTCTGCCCGAACCGGATTTGAGATATTTCTCGAATTGTCGTGCGCGCTTTTGGTCGGAGAAGGCGACGAACGTTCGTAGCAGCCAAGGACGATGCTTCGCGGTGTGCGGGGACTGCCCGGCGTTATGGGCAACCAGACGAGCTGCCGGATCGGCAGTTAGGCCGACATAGAAGTGCGCGCCGCTTTTCGACTGAAGAATGTAGACATAATGCACGGGCGCAACCTAGACGAGTTATAGAATTATTGCACGCGCATAATTGACGCATCAAAGCTCGCATCAGCGAGCGATATTTATTGTGTATATTCATGGAGTGAAGCGCTGGTCCGCCTTCGCCTTCGGCTACGGCGCGACATCCTTCGCTCGAAATAGGATGGCGTCAGCCTAGCCGAAGCTCGCGTCAGCGAGCGAAGGATGGTGGAGGGGGTTGGATTCGAACCAACGTACACGTGAGTGATCAGATTTACAGTCTGACGCCTTTAACCACTCGGCCACCCCTCCACAGGGTGTTCCCGTTGCTCAATTGCTCGAACTTCAGGCCCTCCTGCATCTGGGTGTCTTCAGTTCGGCAAGACCGTGTTATTGCGGCACCGAATTGAACACATTTCCGAAACAGGAGCGCGGACTATAGTGACGAAGAACAGCATGCGCAACAGCGGCAAACGGCAAGATTACACACGACGCTCCGAGCCTTATGAGACAGCCAAAGACGGCTGGATCTGGGGTCGTCACGCTGTGCTGGCTGCACTTGCTAACAAGCGCCGCCACGTGATCGCAATTCACGCCACACGCAACGCCGCACGCGAGATGCCCGAGGGCACCGAACCAAACATGTGCGAGCCGAAGGAAATTGACCGACTTTTGCCGGGCGGCGCGGTGCATCAGGGGTTCGCCTTGCACGTCGCGGCCCTGGAGCCGGAACCGGTGCAGGCGGTCGCAGACCCGACGCATGGCCTGGTGCTGGTGCTCGATCAGATCACTGACCCGCACAATGTCGGTGCAATCATGCGATCTGCGGCTGCCTTTGGTGTGCGCGCGATCGTGTTGCAGGACCGCAAGTCCCCGCCCCTGTTTGGCACGGTCTGTAAAAGCGCCGTGGGCGCGGCCGAGCGCGTGTCTCATGTGCGGGTGGTCAATATCGCCGATACGCTGGACACATTCCGCAAGGCGGGCCGACATGTAATTGGGCTGGCTGGCGCTGCGGAAGTCGAGCTTGGCGATGCGCTTGCCGGGCCGGACGGAAAAGGTCACGGAGCCGGACTGGTTTTGGTGCTGGGCTCGGAAGACAAGGGCCTGCGCCCTCGCGTGGCAGATCATTGCGATGATCTGGTGCGCATTCGGATGTCGGGCGACATTGAAAGTCTCAACGTGTCGAATGCCGCTGCGATTGCGCTTTTTGAAGCGGCCAAATGGAAGCCCGCGCGTCCCTAGGACACACAGGCTTGCAATTACTCAAACAATCAGCCCCGGCGCGCCAAGCGTGCCGGGGTTTTTGTTATCAGATTAGTCGACGTCGCCGACACGCAGGACTGTGCGGCCATGACGGCTCCAGCGGACTGTGCCTTCGATATTGTCGATGCGCACATCACCGCTGCCGCCTTCGCGGACTGTGACATTGACGGCGGTGCCGTCAAAGCTGACATCGCCGGAACCACCGATATTGACGCCGAAGGGTTCGGCGCGACCGCCGCGGACGCGGATGTCGCCGGAACCATTGATACGGGCATCAAATGCACCATTCATCGAATCGGCTTTCACGTCGCCCGAGCCGGAAATTCCGATTTCCAGACCTGCGACGATGCCAAACTCAACATCACCGGAACCATTGATGGATACATCGGCATTGCCGCTGATATCGCCACTCTGGACATCGCCAGAGCCGTTGATACCAACGCGGGCATTGCCGCTAACATTTGTGAAGATCACGTCGCCGGAGCCATTGATGTCGACATCCGCATCGCTACCGATCGAGCCGACAGTAATGTCACCGGAACCGTTAATGCTGATCGAGGCTGCACCGGCAATGTCACCGCCATTGAAGCGACCACACGATGACATGGACATTTCCAGGGAACCCAGATCGCCCGACTGACCAACAAACGCACTGCGGCGCAGATTGAAGGCGATGTCGGCCGGGGCCGTAATGACGAGGGTCGTATAATCTTCAATGTCGTGCATGTTGAGGCGGCTGCGGCCGATGCGAACATTATTGTTGCGCGAGGAGCAACGCAGATTACGCATGCTTTCGCCGCCATCAATGGTCAGCGTGCCGGAAGCGTTGGAAATGGTTGGATCTTCGACAAGATCACCGGGATTGGTAATCGCGACGGTCACCTGGCTGGAAGACCCGGTGCGGACTTCGATATTGCCGATGAAGTGATCTATGGCGACCGTGTCGGCGCGATAACCATTGGAGGCTGTCTGGGCGGTCGCGCCTGTGGAAACGGCAACAACGCCGGCGATGATCACAGCAGATGTGGCGAAGAGTGTTTGTTTGATATTCATGTCGATGAACCCTCAAAAATAAGTTGTCCCGGAACCCCTAGATGCGGCGCATGCCCCGTTTGGATGCGAAGTACGGATCCGACCCCCGCGTGCCGCTGTCCGTGTGCTGACAATGAGGTAATAGAGACTTGCGTCCGGCAAACGAGGGGGATTGTGCCCGGTGGAGTCTCGCTTCTGATGCAGACGATCACGCAGGAGACGGGCCCGCCAACCCGACACAGCTTGTCGCATTGACCTTGGCGGCTACACATGGCCGCTTTGCGCAAACAATTCATCCGAGGGGAAACGCATGTTCCTGCACATCAAGGAAATCCTGACACCGGCACAAGTCACGCAATTACTGGAGCTGGCAAAATCTGCCACATGGCAAGACGGCAAAGTGTCCAACCCTCACAGCAAGACCAAGAATAATCTGCAATTGGAATACGGCTCCCCGGCGCATCAGCAATCGGCGAAAATTCTCGGCGAGGCAATCCAGAGGCGCGAAGAGTTCAACGATTTTGCCTTCCCAAAACGCATGACGCCACCGCTGATCACCAAATACCTGCCGGGCATGAATACGGCATGCACACTGATTCCTCGATGATCATGGTGCCCGCTGCCCCGCTGCGCTCGGATGTTTCAACGACGATTTTCCTGGCCGACCCGTCCACCTATGAGGGCGGCGAGCTGCATGTGCAGATGGGCGATCAGAGCATCAAAATCAAAGGCGAGCCGGGCTCGGCGATCATCTATCCGTCGATCAGCATGCATGGCGTAGAGCCGGTGACCAAGGGTGAACGCATCGCCGCGATTGCCTTTACTGAAAGCTATATCCGCGACCCCGCCAAGCGCGAGATTCTCTACCAGGTGCAGGAAGTCTCCGCCGAGGAAGGTTTCAATATCAGCTGGGAAAACCGCAACCGGCTGGACTTCATCCGCAATAATCTGCGCCGGATGTGGGATAGCGAATAGCGACTCCCGGCCGGAGAGATAGGGGGACGAAGAGATAGGGCGGGAAATATAGCAATCGCGGCGTGTAGACATATTGGTCAGTCACCGCGCCGGCAGAATTGACCATGGCGATGACTGAACCGAGGCGGTTGCTATGGTCATAATACCGGCTGGAGACCGTACCCAGAGCAACAGGGGCGCACATCTTTCGTCCGCTGCCTGGCAAGCGGGGCCTAGCCCGCAAGGACACACACCCCTCATCCGCTGATCTCTTGGGGCGGCGCACTGATCCAATCTTGGCCTGCAACCGTATACCTCTCGACGAGACAACGTCGGCGGAGCCAGGGTGCCAAGCATGAACATACCAGCCACATCCAAACCGGAACCATTATCAGTTTTCTATGATGGCTCCTGCCCACTTTGTGCGGCTGAAATCAGCCTCTATCAACGCGCCGATACGGACGAGGCTTTGCATTGTATTGACGTGTCATCGCCGAATTTTTGTGGCGATGACACCATCACGCGGGACGAGGCGATGAGCCGGTTTCATGTGCGGACCGCTGATGGACGCCAGACCTCCGGGGCCCGCGCTTTCGTGGCCCTGTGGCTTGCCCTTCCCACCTGGCGCTGGATCGGGCGCATCTCAAACAATGCGGTTGTGGTGTTCTTGCTCGAACGTTTCTACCGGCTTTTTCTGCACGGTCGGCCGCTCGTCGTGACGCTTTTTCGAAAACTGTCGAAAGACCAGCCCCAAACTTAGCGGCGGGCTTCAACACGCTAATCACCATCTATCACAGAGGCCCAGTCGCAATGGTCAAACTATCTCAACGTCTCGGATTTTTAGTGCTCATCATTGGCTCAGGCGCGTTTATTGGAATGCTCACGGCCCCGGGAGAATGGTATGCGGCCCTGCAAAAGCCGATATTCAACCCTCCCAATTGGATCTTCGGCCCCGTGTGGACAGTGCTCTACGGGCTTATCGCCTGGGTCGGCTGGCGGGTCTGGCAGCGCGGCGATAGCTGGGCCTTGCAGAGCCTCTGGGGGTTGCAAATGATTTTGAACTTCGCCTGGTCGCCGGTATTTTTCGGCGCACAACAGCCGGTACTTGCCTTGCTTGTTATTGGCGGCTTGCTCTTCACACTGGTTTTGTTCATCCGGACGGCCTGGTCATTGGACCGTTTGTCGGCGGTTTTGTTTATTCCTTACATGGCGTGGGTCGGGTTCGCGTCTGCGCTAAACTTGGCTATCGTGGTGTTGAATTAAAGTGGCGTCGGCGGTGAAACGACGAGCCCTGGTGATCGGAGCGTCCGGAGGCATTGGCTCAGCCCTTGCGCATGCGATGAACAGCAGGGGCGATCATGTGACCGGTTTATCTCAATCGATTAACGGTCTGGACATCACCTGCGAGCGGTCAATTGGCGCAGCTCTGGCTCCCTTCGAAACCCCGTTCGATGTCGTCATTATTGCCTCCGGCATTCTGTCCGGTCCGGAGGGGCCGGAGAAATCAATTTCCGCGTTGAATTCTGAAAACCTGGCCCGACTGTTTGCGGTCAATGCCATGGGGCCGGCTTTGGTGCTCAAGCACATCAAGCGGCTAATGCCCACCGACCGCCCCAGCGTCGTTGTGGCACTGTCGGCGCGCGTTGGCTCAATCACAGACAACGCTCTGGGAGGCTGGTATTCCTATCGCGCCTCCAAAGCAGCGCTGAACCAGATCATCAAAACCGCTTCAATCGAGTTTAAGCGCTCTCATAAACATCTGGTTTGTGCTGCCCTGCACCCGGGAACGGTGGCGACGTCCTTCACACAAAACTTCCCCCGACACAAAATGGTTCCACCTGGCCAGGCGGCCGAAAACCTTTTGACCGTTATCGACGGCCTTACCTCCCGCGATACCGGTTGTTTTTTTGATTGGAGCGGACAGATGGTTGACTGGTAAATGCATCGGCAGCTCTGCGCTGAAAATGGACTAGACGCCTTGATCGGTACGCCGCACCCTGACCCAGTCATCAGAACGATTCAATGCAGCAGACCGTGGTTTACCTTGCCCCTCCGCCCCCGACGGTGTCGCTCTGATTTGGCCGAGACATTGGCCGTTTAATCTTGATTTCCGCGAAAGCTTTGTGATGTTTTACCAACCCAAAGATGGCCATGGCCTCCGCCACAATCCGTTCAATGCACTGATCACACCCCGTCCGATTGGCTGGATCTCCACACGCGGAACCGATGGGGGAGAGAACCTGGCCCCGTATTCCTTTTTTAATGGCGCCTCCTATGAGCCGCCGCAGATCATGTTTGCCTCTACTTCCGGCAAAGATGATCGCGCGAAGGGCAAGGACTCGGTTGGTAATATCATCGATACAGGCGTTTTTTGCGTAAATGTTGTCAGCTATGAAATGCGAGATGCGATGAATATTACCTCGCGCAGTGCGCAGCGCCAGGTAGATGAATTTGATCTCGCAAACATAGAACGCGCGCCCTGCGAAACCATCGCCTGTTCACGGGTGGCGCATGCGCCTGCCAGTCTGGAATGCAAATTGGTAAAAATGGTCGATTTACCCGGAGCCGCGAACATCGTCGTATTCGGCGAGGTGACCGGTATTTACCTGCGAGATGAATTCCTGGTCGATGGGATTTTTGATGTGACCAAATTCCAGCCGATGGCGCGGTTGGGGTATCGGGATTACGCACGGGTGACCGAGCTTTTCAGCTTAACCCGGCCGGATGATACCTAGGCACCGACTGAGAGAGGCACCTGTTTATTCATCCAGCTTGCCGATCCCCGGATTCCCCCAAATCGGTTAGACGATCCGTTAGAAAATCGGCCAAAAATCCGCCACCAGCGTCGCAATAAACGTCCCGATGGCGTAGCCGAGCACGCCGACCAGCACGCCGGGCGTTACCAGCCCTTTCCAGCCTTTTGCCGCGGCCAGTGCGGGGGCTGTGGTGGCGCCGAGGATGGCGGCGTTGGAGGCGGTGATCAGTTCTGGCAGGGAGAGTTTAAAGACTGCACCCAGACCAAAGGTGACCACAGCATGCACGCTGAGCATGATGCCAATGATCAGGATCAGGACCGGTGCCTGCTCCATTAGCGTCACCACGTCAGCACCCGCGGCGATCATCGCGAAGAAGACAAAGCTCAAGCCGATACCCAGTTCATAGCCGCCATGCATCTTGCTCATGGTTTTCGGCATCGCCGTCGCCGGTATCAGGGCCAGGGCACTGATAATGGCAAAACGCCATTTGGACGCATCGGCCGGAAAGACCTCGGCCAGCTGGGCGGTCAAATAATTCCCCAGCGCGACGACAATCAGGGCGAAAGCGGCAGAATAGGTCAGTGAGGCCGCGGTAACCTTGCCCGATTCCATCTCAACCTTGTCGGCCTCGCTTTCCTCGGAATGGTCGATCTGGACAAACTTCTTGGCCAGCCAGTTCCAGCCGGGAATGATTGCCAGCACAGCCAGGAACAAGCCGGAGTATAAACTGTC
The DNA here is from genome assembly GCA_029251785.1 of Maricaulis sp. Lineage (GTDB taxonomy): Bacteria > Pseudomonadota > Alphaproteobacteria > Caulobacterales > Maricaulaceae > Maricaulis. The sequence continues at coordinate 14,182 of JAQXCQ010000043.1, forward strand.
GACGGCGGTGGAGGCGGCGACAAAACTTGGATCATTAATACCCATGCCTGTCGTTTCGATCAGGGCGGCATAATTCACCGAGCCACC
>JAQXCQ010000053.1 GCA_029251785.1 Maricaulis sp.
GTCTCATCATACAGGATCACGCCGGAGACGTGATTTTGCATCGCTTCTTCCGTGCGGAACAACATCTCACGCCAATCGCGGCGATTGTCCGCATTATTTTCGGTATTGATCGAGGCAAAGCGCTTGCCGATCGTGCCGGTGGATTCATCCGCCGCCAGCAGCCCCTTGCCGGGAGCGACCATGGCCATTGCGTTTTCATTGAGTTGATCGAGATCCATCGGATATGTCCTGCTTGTGCCCTGAGTAAATATATCTGCGGCCAATAAACCGGGGCCGCGTTTAAGTCGAGAAATTTCTAAACAGTTTCCGCCGCGCTGGCCGCATCCTCACGCAACGCCTCAATACCCGGCAAGGCCTTGCCTTCCATCCATTCCAGGAAGGCACCGCCTGCCGTCGAGATGAAGGTGAAGTCGTCGCTGGCTTCGGCCATGTTCAACGCGGCAACCGTGTCCCCGCCACCGGCAACCGCGATCAGCGCGCCGGACTTGGCTGCCTCGGCAGTATGCTGGGCGGCTGTGATGGTCGCCGTTTCAAACGGTGGTGTTTCAAACGCGCCCAATGGCCCGTTCCAGATCAATGTCTTGGCGGTGCCGATAGCCATAACCAGCGACACAACAGTTGAAGGACCACAATCAAGGATCATTTCGCCTTCCTGCACATCATTGACGTCGGCCAAGCGTGTGGACGGGTTGGGCTTGAATTCGGTTGCCACCACAACGTCGGTTGGCAGCAAGATCTGACACCCGGCCTGCTCGGCAGCCACAAAAATAAGCCGTGCTGTATCCACCAGATCGTGCTCACACAAACTCGCCTGAACATTGACGCCCTGAGCGTTGAGCAAAGTATTCGCCATGCCGCCGCCGACAAACAAGACGTCGACCTTCTTCACCAGGTTTTGCAATAGATCGAGCTTGGTCGAAACTTTGGCACCACCCACAAGCGCGATCACCGGACGCTCGGGTTTGTCGAGCGCAGCGACCAGATGGTCGATCTCGCGCTGCAGCGCCAGGCCGGCATAGGATGGCAGGCGCTTGGCAATGCCCTCGGTCGAGGCGTGCGCACGGTGTGCGGCAGAAAACGCGTCATTGACGAATATATCGCCCAACGCAGCCAGTGCGTCGGCAAAGTCGGCGTCATTCTTCTGCTCACCGCCATGATAGCGCGTGTTTTCCAGCAGCAAGATATCGCCATTGTCCATATCCGCGATCGCTGAAGCGGCATCATCGCCGATGCAATCACCAACAAACTCAACCGGTGCGCTCACCAGATCCGCCAGGGGCTGGGCCACAGGCTCCAGCGACATCTCCGGCACGCGTGTCCCCTTGGGACGACCAAAATGCGCCAGCAGGATCACCTTCGCACCCGCATCAACCAGATGGTCAATCGTCGGCATGGCAGAGCGCAGACGCGTGTCATCAGTGACGACCCCGTCCTTCATCGGTACATTGAAATCCACCCGCACAAGCACACGCTTGCCGGCAACATCAGCATCCTGGATACGGCGGATATTTGTCATGTCATCAAGTCTCCAAGCCGGCCGAATAAATAGCCTGCCCCAAATACAGATAGCGGCAAAATCAGCGCCCAATTGATCAGGCCGATTAGCCAACGCAAGAGTTTCCTCCCGCGCAAAAGAGGTGGGCCGGGCGACCAGGGTGACAAAATCACACCCAAAACACCGCCACGTCTTCCCCATACTTCGATCTGTCGCATTTTCAGGCCCAAGGCCCAAAAAACCGCCAGAAATAGATTAAACCCAATAATTAGAAGCCAAAAATCCTCTGGCCTTATTGGGCTTGTAGCACTCTCGAAGCCGGCCGCGATGATCGGGAAAATTCCGATAAATGCCGGAATTTTCCCGAGTGGCTCATGCAAGGGTCGAAATTCGAATAAACGTATTTCCCTACCTTCTTCCATAGACTGCCCTACAGAAACTTGCCCATGGCAGCAGCGGTATCGACCATGCGGCAGGCAAAGCCCCACTCATTGTCATACCATGTCATCACGCGCACGAGACGCTCATCGATGACCTTGATCTTGTCGATCGCCACGATGGATGAGCGGCTGTCATGATTATAATCGATGGAGACCAGCGGGATGCTTTCATAGCCGAGCACACCCTTCATCGGGCCATTGGCGGCAGCCTTGACGGCCTCGGCCAATTCTTCGGCAGTGGTCGCGCGGCCCGGCACAAACACCAGGTCGATCAGCGACACATTTGGCGTTGGAACGCGAACGGCAGCGCCGTCCAGCTTGCCGATCAGCTCAGGCAGAACCAGGCCAACAGCCTTGGCAGCACCGGTTGATGTGGGGATCATCGACTGGGCAGCACCACGGGCGCGATGCAGATCCTTGTGGTTGCGATCCAGCGTCGGCTGGTCGCCGGTATAGGCGTGGATGGTCGTCATGTGACCGCGCTCGATGCCAACCGAATCGTTGAGCACCTTGGCGACAGGAGCCAGACCATTGGTGGTGCAGGACGCGTTGGAGACAATGATGTCTTCCGCAGTCAGCTCACCATGGTTCACACCATAAACGATCGTCTTGTCGGCATTCTTGGCCGGGGCCGAGCACAGCACGCGTTTTGCGCCGGCTTCGATATGGGACATCGAGCCTTCTTTAGAATTGAACTTGCCGGTGCATTCCATCACCAGATCAACGCCCATGGCTTTCCATGGCAGTTCGGCAGGATTGCGATTGGAAACCTTCTGGATGCGACCAAAGCCACAATCGATCCAGTCATCGCCGACGGTTATGTCCTGGTCATAGCGACCGTGCACACTGTCATACTTGAGCAGGTGCGCATTGGTTTCCGGGGTCGAGCTGTCATTGATCGCGACGAT
>JAQXCQ010000066.1 GCA_029251785.1 Maricaulis sp.
ATGTCAAGGGTAGGTAAGGTTCTGCGCGTTGCTTCGAATTAAACCACATGCTCCACCGCTTGTGCGGGCCCCCGTCAATTTCTTTGAGTTTTAATCTTGCGACCGTACTCCCCAGGCGGAGAGCTTAATGCGTTAGCTGCGTCACCAACAAGCATGCTTGCTGACAACTAGCTCTCATCGTTTACGGCGTGGACTACCAGGGTATCTAATCCTGTTCGCTCCCCACGCTTTCGCTCCTCAGCGTCAGTATCAGTCCAGTAAGCCGCCTTCGCCTCTGGTGTTCCTCCGAATATCTACGAATTTCACCTCTACACTCGGAATTCCGCTTACCTCTCCTGAACTCTAGATCGGCAGTTTCAAAGGCAGTTCCAGGGTTGAGCCCTGGGATTTCACCTCTGACTTACCTATCCGCCTACGAGCGCTTTACGCCCAGTAATTCCGAACAACGCTAGCCCCCTCCGTATTACCGCGGCTGCTGGCACGGAGTTAGCCGGGGCTTCTTTTGCAGGTACCGTCATTATCTTCCCTGCTGAAAGAATTTTACAACCCTAAGGCCTTCATCATTCACGCGGCATGGCTGGATCAGGCTTTCGCCCATTGTCCAAGATTCCCCACTGCTGCCTCCCGTAGGAGTCTGGACCGTGTCTCAGTTCCAGTGTGGCTGGTCGTCCTCTCAGACCAGCTATAGATCGTCGCCTTGGTGAGCCGTTACCTCACCAACTAGCTAATCTAACGCGGGCTGATCTTTTGGCGATAAATCTTTCCCCCGAAGGGCACATCCGGTATTACTCCCAGTTTCCCGGGGCTATTCCGAACCAAAAGGCACATTCCCACGCGTTACTCACCCGTCTGCCGCTCTCACCGAAGTGAGCGCTCGACTTGCATGTGTTAAGCCTGCCGCCAGCGTTCGTTCTGAGCCAGAATCAAACTCTCAGGTTGAGGTTCGATCCCGACACGTTGGCACATAATATTTCTCAAAGTTCAACGGGATTGTAGCTCCATCCAGCAAAAGCCAGACGAAACCAAATCGTCGTAGTACTATAAGAAACGCATCAGCGTATCGGTATCAGTGGTGGTCTGACCCACCGCAGAAACCGCCGCCTGCGCTTCTCTTTCCATCCAACAATGTCAAAGAGCCAAACTGTCCACGTCTTCAGACGCTTAAGTTCGCCGCTCCGGTCCCTGACTTCTCAGGCCCCCGAAGCGAAGGAGCGAGGTAATTACTCGCACCCCGATATGATGTCAATCGCGTGTTTCAGAGTTTGTGCAGAGCGGTATCAAAAACCCTGTGAGGCCAGAGAACCACTCAATCGTCGCGCGAATAAACCGTGCGACCAAACGCAAAAAACGCAAAAAACCTCGTTTTAGAATTAGACTGCAATGCCTTGCCCGACTGGTGTGTCGCCGCGCCGCATCGCTGTCGGTGAGCGGGTTCTACAGCAGCCCCCCGACAACGCAACCCCCTCTTATGAAAGTTTGCAGCGCGGAGCACACATGGCTGCGCCATCGCCAGTCATAGCGAAGAATTTGCAGGCAATCGGATTACATCAGGACAGGATATAACCCTTGATGGCATCCGTTTCTGCAGCCGCGTCAGCAATTTTCGCTTTCACAACATCACCAATCGAAATGATTCCAATCAACTCGTCCTGGTCAATGACCGGCAAATGACGGACGCGACGATCAGTCATTCGAAACATGAGTTCATTCAACGAATCTCCGGGTGCGGCCGAGACAAACGCCTGGGTCATCATGTTCGACACCGGGCGGGGTAAAGCCGCCGGTCCCCTCAAGGCGACTTCACGAACAATATCTCGCTCCGACAAAACCGCGATGGCTTTTCCGCGATGATCCACGACGACGACAGCCCCTATTCCATGGGTATCGAGTACGGCCGCGGCTTGCTGAAGCGTCACCGTCTCCTCAACGCTGATAACGGCATGCCCCTTTTCGCTGAGCACATTCCCAACATTCATGGCCGCCTCCTGATCGATTTATCAGTGCCAACCTACCACAGGGCGCGATTCGAGTCAGCGTGACCGGATCTATATTTCATGACCCATCAAAGATGTGTTGATGACACTCAATCCGCCACCCGGCGAAACAGCGCGAGCAAGACCGGAAACAAAACCGCACCGGCTACCGTGCCGCCGATGTGAGCCATCCAACCAATTGGAATTGAGGCGAACATATTGCTCACCCCGATCAGTACATTCAATCCGATCCATGGAAGCGACAAGCTTGCCATACCACGCCACCCGCCGCGCACCCAACCAGCCGCAGCGATCAGGCCAGATACCCCGGTGGATGCCCCCGCCATTGCGGTCGGGTCTCCATTGTGTGCCAGCACGCTCGTCAGCGCTCCGATCACAGAACAGGCGAAGAAAAAAACCAAAAAGCCGGTCATGCCGCGGACGCCGGGACCGAATGCCGCCTCGACCTCCCTGCCTGTACTCACAAGTATAACCGAATTCATCGCCACATGGAGAAACCCAAAATGGACAAAAACGTGCAATAGGTAGGGCGCAAACGATCCCAGTGGCTGTGTCGGCAGAGCAATATGGCTCTCGGCAAGATAGATAACACCTGCCTGTCGAATCCAACTCGCAATTCCTGGCAGTGCAAATTCGATCAGGTAAACGCCCAGCACGCCCAGCAGAATTATGCCCACGCCCGGCGGCACACTATTGAAAATCGGCACGCGCCCACGATTGTCCCTTTGTGACACACTCATTGGTTACTCCCCCTACCAGATTGGTTCAAACGGACACTTTTCAAACGTTAACAATTCGTTTCCCCTGTTAGGAGAAAGGGGAATCCAACATTCGCGCGTTGGCACGTACGTTGCAACTTCGAGCGTGTAATTCGCGTCGATGAGGACTTGCCCGTATGAAATCGTTTCACCTTGCCACGGTCATTGCTACGGCTTTCACGTTAACTCTGCCAGCCTTCGCGGCAGCTCAGAGCGTCAGCACGACAAGCTCCTGGGAGCGCCCTTATGGAGTGGCACCCGGCCAAGAGAACCGCGCCTGGTCAGGCGCGACTGCTTCGGCCAGCGCTGCAGCGCGGGGCGCGAGCGGAAATCGCGTCATCGTAAATGGCCTGATCCAGACTGGAGTCGGCGTCTCCGCGCAGCTGGGCGCAATAGGCGGCGGTGGCGTCGGGTCGACCTCCACGGCAATCGGCAATCAACTCAATGTCAATGTGAGTGGTCGCTGGAACACCGTCATCGTCAACTCCACGCAGACCAATAATGGCACCGTCACCGCAACAGCCAACGGCAATGTGAGTACAGCAGATGATCAAGAATAAACTCGTCGCGGTCGCTCTGGCCGGTGCAATGGTTCTTTCCGGGTGTGCATCTACGCCGAATGGCGGCGGATCCGACGGACTATATGCACGTCCTATTGGCGGTGCACCGGTCACCGCAAATCCAACCCCCTATTCGGAGGCTTTGGTTTGTTTGGCCAATTATGCCCGATCGCAAGGCGTACGGTCTCCAAGGATCGCGGTCGGACGACTGACCGATTATACCGGACGGGCCTCTCTGGAAGGCGGTGCTGCCGTCACACAGGGCGCTTCCCTTATGGCAATATCGGCCTTTGCCAAGGCAGGCATTCGGTTGGTTGAGCGCTTCGACACTTCGGTCTCCGAATTAGAACTCCGCTACGCCAATAATAGTCTCATCCAAGATGAGACTGGTTCACAAAGAATGATTCACGCCGGGTCTGTTCCCGGCTCGGATTACCATCTTGTGGGCGGCATTACCGAGCTTAATTACAATATCCGTTCCTCTGGAGTAGACGTGCTGGCTGGCGAACGGACTAATGGCGACCCAACGGGAATCTTCAATCGTCGCCAATGGGTTATGAATATCGGGCTGGACCTGCGTCTCAATGACACCCAGACGATGGAGACGGTTGACGTCATTTCCTACCAGAAACAAATTGTTGGCCGCGAAGTCAGCGCCGGCCTGTTCGCGTTTTGGGACGCGAACGTTATCGACATTTCCGGCGGCGGACGCTCGCTTGAGCCAGTTCAACTGGCCGTACGTTCCGTCATAGAACGTGCTGTGTTGGAGATTTCCTCTCAGCTTTATGGCCTCGACCCGGCAGCCGCCTGTTCCTTCAATGACCCGATTGGCGGCGGGCTGACCAACACAACAGGCGGCATCGCCGCTCAATCAAATTACGGATCCAGGGAGACCTCGAATGTCCAAATACGGGAAAGTGTTGATCGCGGGCATCAGCGCCGCGACGACAGTGTGCGCTCCTACATTCGCGGACGATACAACTGAGATCCTCAACGGCCAGGTCAATCTGGACGCAGCGATATCAGTCAACGCCACCGGATCAACCGGTGAAGCCGCGGCCGCGACTCTGACGGCTGTCGGAATGGCGAATGCTGTGAGCATTGACGTGGTCACGCCGCACGACATTCAAAATGATCAAACCTTTTCCGGAGTGGTTAGCGTCAGCGCAACTACCGATGTCGACATCATCACAGGTTCCGCGGTTACGACATCATCTTCAATCGGTAATTCGGGAAGCATCATCGTGGATGACGGTATGGACGTTGTGTCGCAACAATCCGCGCAGGATGGCTCCAGCGTAACCGCGGCGGCTCAACTGAATGTGTCCGACTATAGCATGACGTCGGTCACGACAGCCGCCGCTTCGGCAAACGCAATGGAAACCATCGCCTATGGTGGCGAGACCAATCTAGATTTACGCCAAGACAGCGGCGCGTCGGTCACCGCGAATGCCTTTGCCAACGCGCCTATTGCCGGCCTCGGTGATGCAGCCATGATTCTCGGCGCATCGAACGGTAATTCCATTGCGGTTGAAGGTTATACCGGCCCATCGCAAATTGTTGATGTTGATCAAGATAACCGTGGCAACATACTAGCCACAGCCCGCGTCGACGCCGGCGGGGGGGCTGTGATGACCCAGGCGGCGGCCTCGGCGAACGGAAATTCAGCGCGCATTCAAAACGAGTATGGCTACGCCCACATGCAAGGGACTCAAGACAATAGTGGCCAGGTCGACGCTCAAGCCGAAATCATTGTTGGTAATTTCGACATTGATATGATGAGCGTGTCCGCCGATGGCGTCGGAAATTCGGCGGTCGTCTCCAATATTGGTTCCGACGCCTTTATGGGACTGACGCAAACAAATACCGGCGGCGTCAATGCCACCGCGAACTTCCTGGGTGATGCCGGCGGTAGCGCCGCTGCCTCGGCGACGACATTCGGAAACGCTGCGACAACCTATATTTGCTCGGAATGTCCTGTGACAGCATACGGCGACATGAATCAGCTCAATAGCGGCGCGATTTCATCCGTGGTTACAGGTCAAATCAATTCCGGCGGCGTGCTGACCGGCACAGCGACTGCGATCGGGAACTCGGCCAGCTACCAAACAATCACCCCTTACTCGCAGGAATAGCTCGCTCATCCGTCGGCGCTGGCTCCAGGCCACCCAAATGATTACGGATAGTTTTCAGACCACGCGTTCGCGTGAGGCCAACGAGGTCAAAACTGGCCGAATTCGCAGCCCCTCATCGGGCTCACACCATGATTAAACAAAAAACGCCTGCCACGATCATCCAATCGGGCAGGCGTTTTTGCTTCGGTCTAATGAGGCGTAGGTCTTAGCGATATCCACCGACGCCGCCATCGAGCATCAAAGTCATGGACACTTCACGGCTGGCATAACGTTCGCGGCGCAGGCTTTCAGTGTAGGTTTCCTGGCGCCTGATCATCACCAACTTGACGCCCGGGCCATGTCGGCGGAGCAATGATCTCTCATTACAATTTCTGCGCGCTACCTGGGTTGCACAGGTGAGCTGGCCATGTATCGCATACCCAAGCGCTTCACCCTTGCGACACATGATTGTCGATGCGTCTTCCCAGATATCCTGCCCGTCAGTGCGCCATCCAATTGTCGCCTGCAATGCCGTCCCCGCGACACATCTGAAGATCTCTCCACTGTACGTCGCATCAACAGATTCTGCTGCGTCCACGCGTGACGCCGGATGCGGTGTTCCAGTATCATCAACACACACGGCACGGACCACACGCCATTCCTCGACAGTGCGGGTGCGCTCCTCTTCGTACAGCTCATATTCTTCTTCGCGTCCCACAACATTAAGACCGGTTATCGCGGTTGCGGCCGGCGCGGTCGCGGGCGCGTAATAACTGCCACCTCCAACATAGGTGATCGCACCAGCGGCGGCATTGGCGCCTGCCGAGGCATTGGCGGCGGCGCTCGCATTTACATTGGCGGTCACATTGACGTTCGCCGAAACATTCACGCCAACATTGATGTTGCCGCCGTGAATATTGATGTTTGGCACATTGACCGTATGGCCGTGCCCATGCGTGCAGCATGGCGGCGGCGGCGGAGGTGTACAACAAGGGTCCTGAAAGGCGACAGCTGGAGCCGTCATCCCACCCAATATAATCGCCAAAGCCGGTATTGCGTGCCGTGTTGATACGCGCATGCCTGTTCTCCATTCCATTTGCTTGTGGTGGTGCAAATATCAGACCGGAATCAGGCGCCCTTGGTTCGCTTGTATGCCGAGGAACAAAATCGAACTTCTCTTTAGGCGGGTATGGCCCCGATCTTGAACATTGACTTGCCAGATCCACGTCAAAACGGCGGCGGGACACGAATGTGCTGAATTGAGAGAATTTTATGCGCCATGCGCACTCGGACATTTTGCTGGATTACTGGCGCGATCGGCGTTTCGGCGAAACATCGCCGCAACGGAGCGACATCAACCCACAAGATATTGCCGACTTGCTCGGTAATATCTTTTTCCTGAGCAGAATAGATCGCGAACATTATGTGTTCAGACTGGCTGGAACACAGCTCTGCGCGCTGTACCGCCGCGAATTCAGGGATCAAAACTTTCTCAATTTGTGGCGTGATCATGATGTCGCCCACACCCAAATTTTGCTTGAATCAGTTCTGGCAAGCCGCTCACCAGCATTCTTTACCGCGGCCGCTTACTCGATGGACTTGAAATCACTTCGTCTTGAAGTGTCCTTGCTGCCTCTGCGCGGCTCTAATGGAAGCCCAGATAGAATCATGGGTCTGTTTCAGCCGTTGGACGATACTGAGATGTTTAAACAACGGCCAATCGTCCGCACCCGAATTAAGGAGATCCGCCCTCCGGCTCTCTCGGCGAATATCCTTGCAATGGCTCATCAAAACGCTATCACCACACGGGCAAACCCGAATTTTTGAGCGCCAACTCACATCTGGTCTCCCCGCGAAAAAAACAGACTGACATTTCCGGCGAGATTGCCAATATGTTCTTAACCCAGCCGACTTAGAATTGCGCTCTTGCGAGAGGTAATTCATGTACGATAAGCCCGAAAGGCTGGATAGACGTAAAATAAAGATTGCGGCCAGAGGCGCGCAAGAAAGGCGCCGTCACGCCCGCGTCCCATTGCAATTACACGGACGCTATTGGACAGACCAAAAAGGCGAACACGCTTGCAGGCTCCTGGATGTCTCTCCGGGTGGTGCGCGAATGATGTCCCAACGACAGCCCGATATTAATGCCCGTATTGTCCTGATGCTTGCGGGCCTTGGCCGAATTGAGGGCACCGTCGTTCGCGTCGGCACCGATGATTTTTCGGTCGGGTTTTCTGCGCCGGCGCGCAAGCGTGACAAGCTTGCAGATACGATTACCTGGCGCTTCAATAAAGACAGACTCGGCCTTGATGAGGATCGCGCCGCACATCGAAAGCCGGGTCGAGGACGCGCCAAAGTGCTCCTGGAGGACGGTGTAATCATTCAGGCCGATGTCGTTGATGTCTCAGTGACCGGCGCAGCCTTCGAATGCCTCGAACGTCCGCGCGTGGGTGAACCGGTAAAAGTCGGTGAAATGCATGGTCAGGTGGCTCGCATTCTGGACAATGGTTTTGCAGTCGTGTTCGATCCACCTGAAGCTGGTATTGGAAGTAATGCCGCAGCTTGAGTGTTTGTGAGACGTCCTTTTTATCAATTTCGACATATGATGATTGGCGAGGCCTGATTCTCGCCTCATCCAGTGGGTAGAGACCATGAGTTCTAGTGCGAAAGAAGCTGATATGCCCCGCGATGAAGATATCGCCATGTCCTGGTTTGTAAAAGTAGAAAGCCGCGTTTACGGCCCCTACACACCTGTACAAATGAGTTCATTTGTATCGGAGGGGCGAATTGCCGCCCATTCGCAAATTTCAAAATACCGGGATCGCGATTGGGGAACAGCCTCCGAAGTCGCAGAATTTGCCGGTTGGGCCGGTGAGGTCGACAAAGCGCCAACATCCGAGAAACGAATTACTCCGGGTGTGCGGACCGCCAATTTTGTCATTATTGCCGAAATTCATTCCGAGAACGGCGCCGAATTCACAACCGCTCTCGCATCCTACGGTGATTTGGAAGCTATAACCGACGGCGTTTGGTTACTTCGGGGCCAAACCACAGCCGGTGTTCTGCGTAATGAACTCAGCCATGCGCTTGATCGGGATGACAAATTGATGGTGGTCGATGCATCGCGCGATCGATCTGCCTGGTTCAATCTCGGGAGCGACGCCGATACCAATATCCGGGCACTCTGGGGACAGCCGAACTAGCAGACCCTGCTCTCGCCCACAGGCACACATCAAATTTAGTCGAGCGCCCGCAAATCATATTTGTGGCGTTTCCAATTGGCGACATAATGATCCGCCGAAGCCTTCAATAGCTCATACATGGTGGCATCCAACGTCTTGATGACCTTGCCCGGCGCTCCGACCACCATTGAATTGTCCGGGATCTCCTTGCCCTCGGTAATCAGCGCGTGCGCACCGATGATGCAGTTTCGCCCGATTGTGGCTCCATTGAGGATCGTCGCACCGATCCCAATCAGCGAATAATCGCCAATATCGCATCCGTGTAACATGGCCCGGTGTCCGATTGTGACACCCTTACCGATCGTCAATGGAAAGCCTTCGTCAGTATGCAAGATCGACCCGTCTTGAACATTACTGTCTTCACCAATTTCAATCGGATCATTATCGCCTCTCACAACAGCTGAATACCAGATGCTGGCATTCCGGCGGAGCACCACATTACCAATCACGCGAGCATCAGGAGCCACCCAAAAGGCTCCATCTTCAGGCACGTCCGGTTCGCACTCGGCTAGCGCATACAATGTCATGAGGCTCTCCCTGCTCGCCCCAATTCGAGGCAGTTCGCGTTGTTCAGACCTTTTTCACAACACTACCGGCAAACTTCAAGAGTGATTCGACGCAGCCACGCAGCGGATCGCACCGACGGTCTGCAGCACGACCGATCATCAGGCAGGGAGAGCGGGATGTCCAAGACATATCCAAATCCGCCAGCAACCGGTTCACCTCACGTCTACCGATTGCCCACGCGCTCGCTGCCCAGTCACCAAATTACTGTCGCCCCTCTGCCTTTCGCCGAGGGGTTTTTCATGTGTGGAGGTTCAGATCATGGCTAAACGAGCAAATAAGAGACGCAAGACTGCCGGTGAGTTCAATGCCGCTCACTACAAATCTGAAGAAGCCCAGGTGCGGGCTCTATTCCCGGGTACAGGCTGGAGTCCTGACGCCAAAGAACCGATGCGGGACCAACGCTACGTAAAGACCATCAAGCCTCGCTCCGAAGGCCAAGACGCATTAATGCAATCGATTGAGGATAAAAACCTTGTCCTCGCGCTCGGACCGGCCGGAACAGGCAAAACATTCCTCGCGGTTGCGAAGGGGGTTGAGGCGCTCGAACGTGGCGATGTCAGTCGAATACTACTGTCTCGCCCGGCCGTTGAAGCAGGAGAAACAATCGGCTTTCTCCCCGGAGCGATGGAAGAAAAACTCGCACCGTATTTGCGCCCTCTATATGACGCGCTCGCTGATCGGGTATCACCGCGCCGCCTCAAATCCATGCTTGCGGAAGGATTAATTGAAATCGCGCCGATTGGATATATGCGTGGACGCACGCTCAATAATGCCTATGTCGTTGTAGATGAAGCACAAAACTGCACTTACGGGCAACTCAAAATGCTGCTGACCCGCCTCGGTTGGAATTCAACTATGGTGGTCACAGGCGATCCGGCCCAATCGGATTTATTGCCGGAGTTATCTGGATTAACAGAAATTGCCGACAGAATGAGTTCGCTCGAAGACATCGCAGTTTGCCGCCTCCAGGCGGCAGACATAGTCCGGCATCCACTTGTCGCAACCATGCTGACGGTTCTTTAAAAAAGGAGCATGGCGGTCGGTCTCTCAAAGACGACCGCCATTGCTAGTGCAGCGTCAAGCTCGCCTTGCGATACCTGACCAGCATTCTCAGTGTTAAAGGATGGGTTTCAAAAGGGTCGAGTCCCAGCTTTCTCATTTCAGATTTCGCGCGGTTCCGATTTCGCCGTGTACGCAAGTGCTGAATAGCGACAGCCATAATGATGAGAAGGAAGGCGACATACTTCATAATGCCGTAGAAATTTGGCATCCAAAGCGAAATTCCGACAAACGCAAACGCCGCGACAATTATATCAAGCGGCCAACCTTCCGGTGCCGTAAAGTGCGCGAGGATTGGGAATATCGTCCGATCAATTTCGCCTTCCGGATCGATCTTTGCCAGCAATTCTTCAAACTCTGAAGCCTGCTGGGTGTAAACTTGGTTTAGCGGAGATTCTTCTGTGTAATCAGGGGCATTTGGCGGCAAATCTCGGTTCATAATCATGCAGGCGCGCATCAACCATTCTGCATCTTGCAAACGCCCCTGCCCCCGAAAACCGCTCATTCAATGCTCCGCTTCACATTTGGTCCGACAAACCGGTTGATATGGGACAAGCCGCCCCATATCCGTTCCACAGGCAAACCAATACAAACGTGTTACTCAATACCGTCTAGATCAATGTCCAGAATAGTGATTTCAAAAGCATAGGACGTTTCGCCCTCATCGATAATTTTCGCCACAACGCCCATGCATTCGTCACCAATGTGAATTTCAGCACATTCATCGGGGCGATTGCGACATTGAACGGTCAAATTTGGGTTGAGTTTGGTTTGCAGAAAGCCTTGCAATTTGGCGGCCTCAAGCGTGGTCATGTTCTTGCTCACGGGCATTCTCCGTTAGGATTCGTATATCACGCTCTACTAACCCCAAGCGGAGGGGTTACGCCAGAGGGTTCATTCACTCAGATGGAATAATCGATGTCGGGCAGAACCTGGTCCATGCTTTGTGCCGGTTCGGGGCAACAATCTCCGACGATTTTTGCCGGCACACCAGCAACGGTGCATCCGGCAGGGACAGGCTTGAGAACCACCGAGCCCGCAGCGATGCGCGCGCGGTCGCCAATTTCGATATTCCCCAAGACTTTCGCACCCGCACCAATCAACACGCCCTCGCCGATTTTTGGATGCCGGTCTTCATCTGCAGCACCGGTTCCTCCGAGAGTGACTTCGTGCAGTAAAGACACATCGTTCCTGACAACGGCGGTCGCTCCGATAACGATCGAAGTTGCGTGATCAATCATGACGCCATGCCCCATCTGGGCGGCGGGATGAATATCCACACCAAACCGCTCGGAAACGCGACTTTGAATATGAAAAGCCAGAGTGTGCCGCCCTTCCACCCAGAGCCAATGCGCAACCCTATGGGCCTGTAAAGCGTGATAGCCCTTAAAATAGAGGAAGGGCTGCAAATAACCGATGCAGGCAGGGTCGCGTTCTTCAACCGCAATAATGTCGGCCGCTGCGCACGCTACGATGCCCGGATCCCCCTTGATGGCCGCCTCGGCGACGTCCCGGGCCAGCATGGCATCAAGCTGGGCATCGGCCAGCTTTGCCGCAAGGCGATAAGCCAGAGCATCAGTGAAATTTTCATGGCGCAAGACTGCGGCATTGAGAAAACTCGACAAAATCGGTTCCTCGCGCGAGGCCTCCGTGGCTTCCGCGCGCATCCGCGACCAGATCGCACTCATGCTCAATTCCAATTGCGGCGATGATCCCGGTCGTGACGTATGTGTTGGCATCAAAGACATTTCACTCTCCTGGGAGCTCAGACATCCAGCATGGCGGCGGTCAATGCCGCATCAAAATGCCCCTCGGATGCCATGTAGTAAGCCCGTAGCAACATCGCCACCGTCAAGGCATCTTCTATCTCGCCGGCATGCAGTTCAGCAAGGGCGTCGCGAAAATGCAGTCGTCGCGTTTCGAGTACCTCTGTGTCGTCTGGATCTGCCTCACCCTCCGTCAGTCCAGTCGCCAGATAGCCGATCGCTCTTTCATCTGTAATACAATTGGATAGGTCGAGGCGCATGATCTCTCGCCAATCAGACGCAAGCAAGCCTGTTTCCTCGCGCAATTCCCGCGCGGCACAGGCTTGCGGATCACCGTCCAGATGCCCGCCGCCTTCCGGAATTTCCCAGCTATAACGCTTCAGCGCGAACCGGTATTGGCCAACAAGAGTCACATATCCATGGGTATCAATGGGCAGAATCGCCAGCGCCAGGTGTTTGGGTGTCACGACACCGTAAAGCCCGGGCTTCCCGTCTGGACGGGTTACATCGTATTCAGTGACACACATCCACGGATTTTCATATCCAATGCGCTCCGAATTGATGGTCCAGGGACCGCGTATCTCGCCCACAAGCATCTCCCTCGCAAAGAGAATGCCTTACGCCTATTCGAGTTCATTCAGCAAGGCCGCTCGGGCGGGAGGTTGCGCATTCATTTGCGAAACGAACTGCGCCTTTTGCGCGTCCAACCTTGCGAGGAGCACAAACGCCGCGGGTGCAAAAATCAACGCCAACACAGCGGACCCGGCGACACCACCAACCATCGCGGCCGCAAACGGCAGCCAGAAACTATCACCGGAAATCAACAGTGGAATAAACCCGCCAATTGTCGTCAATGTGGTCGAAACAATGTGACGGGTCGCATCCATTACTGTGTCTTGCACAACAGTTTTCCCTGGGTGCCCGCTCGCTTGCTGGCTTCGCAAAGCCGACAAAACCACAATTGAGCCATTGATCGAAAGCCCCATTAGACCCATGGACCCAACAATCGCGTTGAAGCCGAGAGGCGTACCGAATAACCAGACGCCAAACATCGCCAAACCAATCGACAGAAAAGCAATGACCAGGACAACTCCAGCGAAACGGAAGCTGTTGAACGCCAACACAACTGAGCCGATCATCAAAACCAACAGAGGAAGGGCAGTGGAGAGCAGGCCCGCCATCGCGTTGCCCCGCTCAGCATCTTCGCCTCCGATTTGCAATTCATAACCGGGCGGCAACACAATATTCTCAGCCTCTAAAGCCCCCAGAAAGCTTTCAAGTGCGGGGGCCGGAAGCGCATACGGTTCCAGATAGGCGTAGATTGAATTGACCCGCCGACCATCCTCATGCGGAATGATTGCGACCTGCGGAGCCAATGTCATCTCACCTAATGTCGCCAACGGCGATGCCAGGATATCGCTATTTCCATCACCCAGGGGCGCACCCACGACCGAGGCAAAGTTGGATCGTCTGCTATCCTGGAGGATCACGCGAACCGGAAGCTCTTCAACGCCTTCCAAGACGCTGCCGCCGACAACTCCGTCCAAATTCGCTCTTAGCCGGTCAGCAAGGTCCGCCAGGCGCACGCCCGCGAGGTCCGCGGCTGCCTCATCGGCCATCATTCGGGCAACAGGCTCGCCCATTTCCAACGCTGCCATGGTGCTTGTCACGCCTGGCGTCCGAGTCAACACAGCGCGAATTTCGTCACCCAGTCGATCCAGCTCGGCTAATTCCGGACCGATCAAAACAAGTTCAATTGGAGCGGCGACGGGTGGTCCCTGCTCGAAGGGCAATGTTAGAAAACGCGCCTGCGGAAAAGCTTGGATGACCTCGCGCTGGAGTAATGGGAGAATTTGCGCTGTCGCCCGCGGCGATTCAGTGCGAACGAAACCGGCCGCATAATTGGAAACACCCGTCTTATTCCCTACAACGTTGTAATAGGTACGTGGTGGACTTTCACCGATCACCCAGCTGACCTGTTCCACCCCTGAGTAGGATTCAATAATCGCACGGGCTCGTTCAGTCTGTCGCTGTGTCTCTTCAATAGAGGCCGTCGCGGGCAGCTCAAGCTCAATCTGAAACATGTCCCGATCTGTTGCCGGAAAAAATTGCATGGGCAGCGTCGATGCCGCCATAAAACCGGCTACGGGCAAGAGCAAACCTGCCATTATCCCCAACCCGGGCCGCTCTATGATCACATCCAACACGCCGCGATAGGTCATCGACAAACGATCGGAACTCAATCCGTTTCGCCAAAAACGTCGTGGCCCATCAGAGATTTTCGGGTCATCGAACCAGGTTGCAAAGGCACCAACAACGGTCATCGCCAGAACGAAGGATGAGGCAATGGCGAAAATGACCGAAATACCGATCATTGAGATAAACTCGCCCGCCGCGCCCGGCATCAATGCGATGGGTGCGAATGCGAAAATCGTAGTCAATGTCGAGGCGGCAAGCGGCGCAAACAAGTGGCGCAAGGCGCCATCTAAGGCATCGAGCGGTGCCCTGCCCCGCGCGCGCATCAAACGGAATTCATCGACAACAACAATTGCATTGTCGATCAACAATCCCAACGCAACAACCAGTCCGGTCACGGACATCTGATGCAGGGGCTCATCGTAAATTTGGACGAGCAACAAGACGGCCAGCACGGTCAGCGGCAAAGCGGTACCAACGATCAACGCCGCCCGCCAGCCCATCATCAAGAACAGAACGATAAATACAATTAGCCCGGAATACCCCAGATTAACTGCAAGCCCATTCAGTCGAGTCTCCACGTAATCGGCTTGGCGAAAAATTGTCTCAATTTCCACACCCGCAACCGAAGCCGCAAACTCCTCCACAACAACGTCAGCACGTGCAGACCATTGGTCGACCCGCAGCTCCGGCTGAAGATAGGCGGCGACCAGCACCGAGCGCTGGCCGTCAATAACCGCCATCGATGCCACTGGCGCTCGAGCGCCGCGCTCAACAGCGGCGACATCGCCCACGCGGACCAAATCACCATTCTCACTTTCACCCAGAGAGATTGAGCGAATCCGGTCAAGGCTGGTCAATTCGCCGGCAATTTCCACATTCAGGTCGACATTCCCCGATCGCAACTCCCCCGCCGGGGCCTTCGAATCGGCGCGTGAAATAAGAGCCGCCATATCGCTCACTGTCAGACCCAGGGCGGCAAGTGTGTCTGGGTCGGCGACGACCCTCACCTCTTCCTCAATCTCACCGTAAACTGCCGTGCTGTCCGTGCCGCTCAGATTGCCCAACTCATTGGCCAAATCCTGTGCCAATCGCGACAATATCGCGAGATTTTCGTCGCCGGCATCGCCCCAGGAAAGTGACACAATCATGGTCGCCGCACCCAGATATTGACGTCTCACATCCGGTGCACTGGTGCCATCCGGCAACAACGGCCGTACACTTTCGACCCGCTCGCGGATCTGGGTCCATGTCTGCTCGACTTCGGTCGCGTCTAAATCTTCTCGAATGGTCAGGCGGACAACGGAAACCCCGGAACGAGAGGTCGACTTGGTTTCCTCAATCTCCGCCAGCTCGTGTATCGCCTGTTCCAGCGGTTCGCTGATTAACGCTTCAACCCGCTCGGCCGATGCACCGGGAAACGCGGTCACGACGACGCCGTAGCGCTCGATCAGAGACGGGTCTTCCTGCCGGCCCAAAGACAAGAAGGCACTCATTCCGGCCGCCACGAGCAATATGACCGCCAAAATTGTCAATCGCGAATAACGAACGAATAAAGTGCTCATCGCACCCGAGCCTCAGCGCTCACCGGCTCAACCAATTGACCGGGAGTTATACGTTGCAGGCCTGCTGCGAGAATTAAACTCCCGTCAGAGACTGCCCCTCTGACGAAGGCTCGCTCCGCTTCCACGCGCACCGTTTCGACCATTCTGGATTCCAGTCTGTAACCAGAATCGATTGGCGAAAGAACATACACTGACCAGAGGCCGCGTCGCCCTTCGGCCAATGCTGTAATGGGCACCCAAAAACCGTCAGTGGCAATCGGAGTTTCCACCGCCAAACGGACAACTTGCCCGATGGCAACGCGACTGCCTGCGTCAAGATCGAAGATCGCAGTCACCGCACGCGATTGACGATCGACAACCCCGGTGGAAGCTCTAAAACGCGCGTTTAAAACACTGCCATCGCCGACAAACCGATAACTCTGACCCGTGACAAGATTGCCGGCCAATACTGGCGGCAGACCGACCCGGATTTCGAGGGCATCACTTTCAATAATATCGATCAGCGCAGACCCCGGGGCGGCAATAGCGCCTTCGTCTGCTCGGCGGGCTGTCACAACCGCATCAAACGGGGCGGTGATAATCGACAGGTCCAGGTGAACTCTTAAGGCGTCTGCCGCCGCGGCAGCCGCATTTTGTTGTGCACGGGCCGCCCGCGTCGACGTGCGCACCTCATCAAACCTTTGTTGGGATATATGACCCCGCGCGAGCAATTGTGCCTGGCGCTCTTCTGTCCCTAGCGCAAGCGCCGTGCGGGCAGCGGTCTCTGCAGTTTGCGCGTCAGCGGCGGCGATCTGAGCCTCAACCGCTCGTGTGTCGAGCCGTGCCAAAATCTGCCCCGCAATGACGCGGTCGCCCACATCGACTTCGACCGTTTCGATTCGACCGCCACGCTCAAAACCGAGCGCGCTTTCCCTGCGCGCGGAAACCAGTCCCGGAAACATTTCTTCTATCGAGGCGGCGGGCGAATAGTCCGCCTCGATGGTCGATACCGGGATAGGCAGTGGCGGTGCACTCTGAAAGGTTGCTTCTGCACGTAGCGTTGACACACCAAAAACGAGAATGGCGATGAGCAGTGAAGCGAAAGCCACTGCTGAGCCCGCTCCCATACGACGACCAAAAACTGACATGCCCAATCCTCATTCATTTTCTCGAAGCAGACGATGAGCCCTCAAACAGGTCTCAACACGCCTGATTCAATACCGTGAACAGGATGTAGCAAATCTAATGCCGTTTGGAAAGTAAACAGTGTTTACATAATTTGCATTGCAGGTATGCGTTATTTCATAAGGCCCCGAAGAATGGCCTCGACATGGAAATTTACCGTTGCCTCTTCGGTTACGTGTTCGGAGCCGGGCATACCGCTGGGGAAGTCTTCCAGGCTAACGATCAGCATCGTCATGCCATGCAGGCTGGCCCAGACACTTTTGGACGCCACATAGGGGTCCATCTTGCGGAACACGCCTTCGCCCATGCCCTTTTCAATCATGGTCACGAGCTTCTCTTCCGCCGCGAAGGATTTTTCGCTCTCCTCATGGATATGGGGAGGCGCTTCGCGGGACGCGACCGAAAAAGCCATCATGTAGTGATTGGGCTCTTCGAGACCGATCTCGATATAGGCGCGAATACAACGCTCACAGAGAGCCGAGGTTTCACCCCCCTCCATCATCGCCGCATTGATTCTCGCCAGCAAACGCTCAAAGAACAGATCACGGATGGAGGTAAACAACGCATCCTTGGAATCAAAATACTTGTAAATTGCAGCTGGCGAGTAATCGATCGCCTCGGCCAGGCGGCGCATTGAGATACCTTGTTCGCCATCGGTCTTGAAGATCGCCTCAGCCGCGTCGATGATCGCTTCACGAACCTTACGGCGCCGGCGGTCGGCGGGCGTATCTTCTTCGATAGGAATCTCTACACTCATGGCTTAATTACCCCTGCAACCCATCTGGTTGATACCCTTATGCTACAGATATAGCGATCCATCACTACATTGGTCAAAGTTACATTCTTCGAAAGGACATCCGATATCATAATGAGTGACACCCTCTCCTTCGAAACGCCCGCCCCTGGCGAACGCCTCAGTCCCTGCCACAAGAATGACGAGACGCTGGCATTGTTGACTCGGCGGCGCTCCACCGCCGCTATTGGTTTGAGTGAACCCGGACCGGATGCCACTCAGATCAAGCATTTATTGCAAATTGCAGGGCGCGTTCCTGATCACGGCAAACTGTCTCCCTGGCGTTTTATTCTCTTTGATGGCGAAGAGCGGCAAAGCTTCGGGAATATTCTCGGCAAGATATTCGCCGCAACCAACGCCGATGTGACTGCAGAGCAAATCCGCCTGGAGCAAAATCGCTTCCTCCGGGCGCCACTGATTATAACCGTCATCTCGACAGTGTTGGAGAAGCACAAAATCCCGGTGTGGGAGCAGGAATTATCCGCCGGCGCCGTTTGTCAGAATTTGTTGATTGCGGCTTCAGCGATGGGCTTTGGCGCACAATGGCTCACCGAATGGTACGCCTACGATCCAGACGTCAAGGACTTGCTCGGCTTGCGCTCCGGCGAGCGTGTTGCCGGCTTTATTTATATCGGGACAGCCAATGAGCAGCCGGTAGAACGCGCGCGCCCTCGACCGGATGTTGGAAGATGGCGGGGTTAATAGCCATCAAGGCGCCGTTGGGCTCGCATCACTAACCAATTCATGACGAAATGCGCATGTTTTCGACACACTTAATCTCGTGGAAAGAAAGCGACAATGGTTCGACAAGGTCCGCGTCAGACAACGGTAAATTTGTGAGTTTTGTTTAAGTCACAAGACATGCCCTGCGCATAATTGCCATGACATCATGCCCTCATACCGAATGATCCAACAGGGGTCGTCGGCGGTTAGACAGCAAAGAGGGACCAAATCATGATCAAACAATTTATCGCCACAGCCGCATTCGTCACATTCGCGACCGCCGCTGCAAATGCCACTCCAACACGCACCTATGACATCTGTGATGTCGATGTGTCTTACACAGCCAGTGACCTTCTCAGTGAAACACGGATCGCGGAAATTCGGGCCGACATTGCCCTGGCAGCGGTCGCTGCTTGTCCTGTAGATGTTGTCCAGACAGCACGTTCACTCGTACAAACGCGCGAGTGTCGTGCAGCAGCGCTTGAAGCTGCCAATGCAGATCTCGATGCCCCCATCGCCCGCGCATCGATGCTTGCATCACGCTGATCAGCACATCAAACAGCAACACGCCAACACCAAAAAGGACGGGCTTCGTATTAGAAGTTCGTCCTTTTTTGTTTGCAACACCCAACCTTAGCCGCGACCGCGATACCCCGACACGTCCTGCTCGGGAATCCAGATGCCGTTCGGCGGCTCGCCGGTCGAGAAAAACACATCGATCGGAATGCCACCGCGCGGATACCAATAGCCGCCAATCCGCAGCCAGGCCGGGTTCAGCTCTTTCACCAGGCGCTGGCCGATCATCGTCGTACAGGCCTCGTGAAACGCCCCGTGATTACGATACGATCCCAAAAATAGCTTCAATGATTTCGATTCAACGATCCAGTCATTGGGAATGTAGTCGATCACCAGATGGGCAAAGTCCGGCGCACCCGTCACTGGACACAAAGAGGTAAACTCCGGACAGGCAAAGCGGATCATATAGGGCGCATCGCAGGGATTGGCGACGCGCTCCAGCTGGGCCTCTTCGGGCGAAGCGGGCAGAGCGGATGTCGCACCCAGCTGGCCCAGATTATCGTAGCGTTTATCGGTCATGGCGCTCTAGATATTCACCTCATTGGGAACCGGCAAGTTAGTTCGTGAGAAGACTCTGCGAATGGCAAAGCTGGACATCAAACGCGCCACCCCCGGCAAGCTGGATAAAACCTCGCGGTGGATACGTTCATAATCATTGGCATCGCGCACCAAAACGCGCACCAGATAATCCGCCTCACCACTCATCAGATAACATTCCATCACTTCGGGAACAGCCTGAACAGCCGCCTCAAAATGCTGCAGCGTATCGTGCTTTTGATTATCCAGCGTGACCGTCACGTAGACGGTAATGCCCCGGCCCAAAGCCGCTTCTGACAGGATCGCCACATACCGATCAACAATGCCGCTGCCTTCCAGCGTCTTGACGCGCCGGTGACAGGCCGACGGGGACAAGCCAACACGCTCGGCCAACTCCGCATTGGTCAACCGGCCATTGTCCTGAAGCTCGGTCAGAATGGAAACATCAACACTATCAAGCAACACGAGGGAAACTCCCGGAAAAATATGAGATTGCCGCAGATTATTCTGGATACCCGGCAATCGGTGATATATACATCGCCGCAATCGGCTTTGGGCGGGATATACATCACCAACCAAATCGAAACCAGATAATTATATTCGACTCAAATAGCGGTGCCGCGAATTTATTGCCGCCGCCAGACAGGATTACGGGAGAAGACATGCGCATCGGTGTCCCAACAGAGATCAAAGTCCACGAATATCGCGTCGGCTTGACGCCCAACAGCGTCGCCGAATTGGTGCGCGCCGGCCACGACGTGGTTGTTCAGGCCGGTGCCGGCCTTGGCATCGGCTGCACTGACGACGATTATGTCGGTGCTGGCGCATCTATCCTGCCGACGGCTCAGGCCGTCTTTGAAGACGCGGAGATGATCGTCAAGGTGAAGGAGCCACAACCGTCCGAAACGGCAATGCTCAAGCCGCACCACACGCTCTACACATATCTCCACCTGGCCGCAGATCCGGCGCAGGCCCAGGCCCTGCGCGATTCAGGCTGTACCGCCATCGCCTACGAAACTGTCACCGATGATGATGGCCGCCTGCCTCTGCTCACACCGATGAGCCAGGTCGCTGGCCGCATGTCCGTGTCTGTTGCTGCGCAATGTCTGCAAAAGGCTGAAGGCGGACGAGGTCTGATGCTTGGCGGCGTGCCGGGCGTTCTGCCAGCCAAAGTCGTCATCATTGGCGGCGGTGTCGCCGGGACTCATGCCGCCGAGATGGCCATCGGTGCCCGCGCTGACGTCACCGTCTTCGATCGCTCCAACAAGCGTCTGGCCGAGCTCGACGAGCAGTTTGCAGGCGCGGTAAAGACTGCTTACTCCACACGCGCAGCGCTTGATGCGGCTGTGCGTGAAGCGGATGTGGTTATCGGTGCGGTTCTTATCCCGGGCGCGGCGGCTCCGAAACTCGTTTCCCGCGCAATGCTGTCGGAAATGCGTGATGGTGCGGTTCTCGTCGATATCGCCATCGACCAGGGCGGTTGTTTCGAGACCTCCAAAGCCACCACCCATGACGAGCCAACCTTCATCATCGACAAGGTCGTGCATTACTGCGTCGCCAATATGCCGGGTGCGTATTCACGCACATCGGCGTTTGCGCTGAACAATGCGACGCTGCCATTTGCCCTGGCGATCGCCAATAAGGGCACGCAGCGCGCGCTCAATGATGATGCGCATCTGGCCCGCGGCCTGAATGTTGCCGAAGGCGAAATTTGTTACGCGCCAGTGGCTGCTGATCTCGACATGCCATTCCAGAAGCCAAGCTGGCTGACCTCGATTTAACAGGTGCATTACCACAAAGAATCTGAGAGTTTGAAGACGGGGTTGGTTCTGCCAACCCCGTTTTCTTTGGCTGGAGCACAATTTTGACCTTGCGCTACGATCTAGTTGTCTTTGATTTTGATGGCACTTTGGCTGACAGTCTCACCTGGTTCAGGACCGCGCTGGGCGATGTGGTCGAACACCATGGCTTGCCGCCGGTTTGCGATGAAAAAGCCGAATCACTGCGCGGATTGGGCCCGAAAGAGATTCTCGAGGAACTCAGCATCCCGACCTGGAAAGTACCATTCATCGCAGCGGATGTGCGCAAGCGCGCCGCCGAGAATATCGATAAGATAACCCTCTATGACGGCGTGTCCGATATGCTGCGCGCGATCGATGATTCGGGCATTGAAATTGCTATGGTCAGCTCAAACGGTGAGGAGGCTGTGCGCGCGGTTCTTGGCCTCGAAAATTCGAACCGGGTTTCGCAATTTGCCTGCGGTGCAGCTATTTTCGGCAAATCTCAGGCCTTTAAAAAAGTCATCCGCAAGGCGAACACGCGCGCCGAGCGCACTTTGTCAATCGGCGATGAAGTACGCGATATCGAGGCAGCCCGCGAGAGCGGGACGGTCTGCGCGGCCGTGACTTGGGGATTCGCGACCGCGGAAATTCTCACCGAAAGCAAACCCGATTATTTGTTTGATAAAGTTGCTGAAATAATCCCGACAGCCACAGCACAGGCGCGCAAATTGACCGACGCTTAAGCATCACGAAAAGCCGAGACTTGCCAGAGCATTAGATAGATAATTCGGTTCCAGAAACGCATCCTGACCTGCGAAGATCCAGCCCGCATAGGCCACGGCCATCAGGCCGGTGATGTGAATAGCAGGCTTCAACTTTGATCGATGCGCCATGATGTCCTCCGACCGTTCCGACAGGCACGGCCGGACAGACAAACGCAAACTGTGCGACCCACTCAACGCCACGCTACGCAACAAACAACGCAACTACTCACACAACTAACAACTCAACGCGTGGCCCAAACACAACAACACCGGCCACGCTCTTAATAAAGCGGGCCGGCGTGTCTGCATTCAGTCCGAAAACGGGCAATATTGTGGTTAATCAGTCCTCGTGTTCACGCCCGCGTCACTTAAATCGCCAAACGCGCCTTCGCGGCGTTGTACTCGGCCTCCAGCTGATCGATATAGTCGCTGGCCGACTGGATCGACTTGACCGAACCAATACCCTGCCCAGATCCCCAAATATCTTTCCAGGCCTTGGCATCACTGCCACCAAAATTCATCTTCGACGGATCGCTCTCCGGCAGATTATCCGGATCCAGACCGGCCCCTTCGATCGACGCTTTGAGGTAATTGCCGTGCACGCCGGTAAACAGGTTTGTGTAGACGATGTCGTCGGCATTGCCGTCGACGATACCCTGCTTGTAGGCCTGCGCCGCACGCGCCTCCTCCGTGGCGATAAAGGCCGAGCCGATATAGGCATAGTCTGCGCCCATCGCCTGTGCCGCCAATACGCCGCCACCTGTAGAAATCGCGCCGGAGCACAGAATCGGCCCGTCAAACCATTCGCGCGTCTCGGCAATAAAGCCAAACGGCGACAAATCGCCGGCATGCCCGCCTGCCCCGCCCGACACACAGATCAGGCCGGTTGCACCCTTATCGATCGCCTTGTGGGCAAATCTCTGGTGGATCACGTCATGAAACGTCACCCCGCCCCAGGCCGTAGTCGCCGCATAGACATCCTCGCGTGCGCCCAGTGAGGTGATCATCACCTTCACCTTGTATTTCTCGCACAGCGCCATGTCTGCCTCGAGCCGGTCATTGGAACGGTGCACGATCTGATTCACTGCAAACGGCGCGGACAGATTGTCCGGATTGGCCCGGTCCCAGCTCTCCAGCTCGGAAGTAATCTGGTCCAGCCACTCATCCAGCTGGCTCACCGGCCGCGCATTAAGCGACGGAAACGAGCCAACGATTCCGGCCTTGCACTGGGCAATCACCAGGTCCGGATTGGAGATAATGAAAAGCGGTGCCCCAATGACGGGAAGACGCAATTTACCCTTGAGAATATCTGGCTCGGCCATGCTTGGAAGTCCCCTATTTATCGACGTCACATCGCGGGCCATCTGCGCAGCCCGTCGTTTGAACACTGTTCAACGCAGGTTAGTAAGACGGTGGTTGCGTGTCGAGGCTGGGGTGTAGTCGTGGCGTGAATTGAGGTTATTCGCTAAACATTCTGACCCTCACACACCGTCATCCCAGCGAACGCTGGGACCCAGGTCGAAAAGCGCCGGTGTCTGTAATCTGGGTACCAGCTTTCGCTGGCATGACGATTGGGGGAAAGGGAGGCACAAAACCTCTTCTTCCCCCGCTCGCGGGGGAAGTGGCCGCGCCGCAGCTTCAGCGAAGGCGGGGACGATGGGGGCCGAGCAAAGCGAGGTGCGGACGCCGCAACATTCCCCCTCCACCACTTCGTGGTCCCCCTCCCCCGTATACGGGTGAGGAAAAAAGCCTCAACCTATCCCTTCACCATCACGGCCTTTGTCTCGAGGAAGTCCTCAAGACCGGCAGCACCCCATTCGCGGCCATTGCCCGATTGTTTGTAACCGCCAAACGGGGCGTTTAAATTGCCGTCCGCGCCGTTGATGTGAACCATGCCGGTGCGCAGCCGACGGGCGATAGACCAAGCGCGCGTTTCATCCGCCCCGAAAACACGACCGGACAGGCCATAGGGCGTGTCATTGGCAATGGCGACGGCATTGTCCTCATCGTCATAGGGCAAAATGCTCAAAACGGGACCAAAAATTTCCTCGCGGGCAATCAGCATATCGTTGGAAACATTGGTAAATATTGTGGGACGCACATAAGCACCCTCGGCAAGGCCATCGGGGCGACCTGTGCCGCCCGTCGCGAGCCTCGCCCCCTCATCGATACCGGCCTGGATCAGTTTTTGGATTTTGCTCCATTGCTGCGCGCTGACAACGGGGCCCATTGTTGTCCCGTCCGCAGTCGGATCACCGACATGAACCGTGTCGAGCGCAGCAACAGCAATCTCCGTCACGCGGTCGATTTGATCACGTGGCACAAGCATTCGCGTGGGCGCGTTACAGGACTGGCCCGTATTGCCCATGCAAGCGTGCACACCATGGGTAACGGCTTTCTCAAGATCGACATCGTCGAGAATGATGTTGGCAGATTTGCCACCCAGCTCCAAAGCCACACGCTTGACGGTGGCGGCCGCGGCGCGTGTCACTTCGATTCCGGCGCGCGTTGATCCGGTAAAGGACATCATATCGATATCCTTGTGGCTACTCATCGCTGCGCCCACTTCCGGGCCCAGTCCGTCGACGAGGTTAAAGACGCCCTCGGGCACGCCGGCCTCATGCATGATCTCAGCGAATATATGGGCTGAAACCGGCGCGATTTCCGATGGTTTGAGCACCATTGTGCAGCCGGCGGCCAGCGCTGGCGCGACCTTGCAGGCAATTTGATTGATCGGCCAATTCCACGGCGTGATCAGCCCAACCACACCCACCGGTTCGCGCAGGATGTGAAAACCGTCTTTCTGTTCTTCCAGATCAAAGTTTTCAAGCACGGCGCGGACCGTCATGAAATGACCAATTCCGGCCGCAGCCTGCGCATTCATGGCGAGCTCATTGGGCGCGCCCATTTCCGCAGTAATAGCCGCCGCCAGCTCCGGCATTCGATTCGCATACGCCGCGATAATGCGATCAAGCAAAGCCAGACGATCGTCGCGCGTGGTGGTCGAATAGGCATCAAACGCCCGCTTGGCAGCG
Organism: Maricaulis sp.; assembly: GCA_029251785.1. Classification (GTDB taxonomy): domain Bacteria; phylum Pseudomonadota; class Alphaproteobacteria; order Caulobacterales; family Maricaulaceae; genus Maricaulis. Next base: position 25,195 of record JAQXCQ010000066.1, read on the forward strand.
GCTACAGCCATGTCGACATCGTCCGAAGTACCAAGACTGATTTGCGCAAACGCCGTCTCATTGGCCGGGTTGATGACGTCCAATGTGCGATCGCTGCTCGGGGCAATCCAAGCGCCATCGATATAAAATTGCTTGAGGTCTTTCATGGCGAAGTCCTTGTCTGGCAGAGCTGTTTGTAACGGAGGCTAATCTGCTTTCCCCTCCACTTCCACCTGCTACGGCCGCCTATTGGTTTGTTGCTATCAATTCGACTTGCCAAACAACACATGATGTATATGCACGATGTAGATACACCATAAAGGTAATTCCATGGCTCTTGCTTGTGTCTGCACCATTGTCCGAAGGGCGGACCGCGCCCTGTACCGGCTCTACGAAGATGCGCTGGAGGGTTCCGGCCTGACGGTGACGCAATTCTCGATCCTGCGAGACTTGCAACGCGACGGTGCCAGCCCTTTGTCCCGGTTGGCTGCCAGCCTGGCGATGGAACGCACATCGCTGTATCGCACCATCTCCGCGCTGGAGAAGAATGGGACGGTATCGATCAAGCCTGGGCCCAATCGCAAGATACGGGTGGCGCATCTGACAGCGACCGGCGAAGCTCTGATCGCGCGGGCCATGCCGGCGTGGCAATCCGTCCAGTCACGGATGATTGATGCCATTGGAGCCGAGAGCTGGGCGGCCCTCTCAACAACCCTCAAAACCATTCCAAACCTAGTTGAACATCTGGATTCAAGATCATGAACAAACTTAATGAGACATCCTTGGACCCGGAAGACTGGGACGCCACGCGCAAGCTCGGACAACGCATGCTTAGCGACATTATGGAGCAAACAAGAACGGTGCGTGATCGTCCTGTTTGGCAAACTGTTCCGAACGGTGTGAAAGCTCGGATCGACGCGCCTCTGCCGCGTGAAGGCCAGCCGCTTGAACAGGTCTATGAGCAATTTTGACCGACATCCTGCCCTACCCGACCGGCAATCAGCATCCGCGATTCTTTGGGTGGGTGATGGGCAATGGCACCATTACCGGCATGCTCGCAGACATGCTGGCCTCCGGTATGAACCCGCACCTGGCCGGCTATGATCAAAGCGCCTCACTGATCGAAAAACAGGTCATCGCCTGGCTCGCCGAATTGATGGGTTTCCCGCCGGAATCGGGCGGCCTGCTGGTCTCCGGGGCAACCATGGCCAATATCAACGGGCTGACCGTCGCCCGCAATAGCGAGGTCTCCGCCCTGACCGACTTTGACGTGCGCGAGCACGGGCTGGGCCATCCCGACGCGCCGAGATTGGCGGTCTATGGCAGCGACCAGATCCATTCCTGGGTCTATAAGGCCTGCGAAACCATGGGCATGGGCCGTCAGGCCTATCGTTCCATCGCCACGGACGCCGACTGGCGCATCGATATCGACGCCGCCCGCACGCGCATTCAGGCGGATATCGATGCTGGCCTGCATCCCTTTTGCCTGATCGCCACTGTCGGCACGGTCAATACTGGCGCAATCGATGACATGACGGCCATGCGCGAATTGGCCGATGAGTTTGGTATGTGGCTACACGTGGACGGCGCCTTTGGCTCGATGGCCGCGCTCGCCCCCGAGGCCGCTGATCTGGTTGCGGGCCAGGAGCTGGCCGATTCAATCGCCTTTGATCTGCACAAATGGGGCTATATGCCATTTGAAGCCGCCTGTGTGCTGGTGCGCGACGGCACCAGCCAGACCGACACATACGGGTCTGAAGCCAGTTATCTCAACGGCATGACCGGCGGCATCGCGGTCGGAATCACTGACTTTGCGGATCGCGGACTGCAATTATCGCGGGGTTTCCGGGCGTTGAAAGTGTGGATGTCGCTGAAAGAACAGGGCAGCGACTGTCTGGGCCAAGTGATCCAGCAAAATATTGACCAGGCGGCCTATCTCGAAGAATTGGTCCGTCAGCGGCCGCAGCTGGAAGTCTTGTCGGGCGCGACGCTGAATATCGTTTGCCTGCGTTATGTCGTCGAAGGAATGAATGACGACGCACTCGACCAACTCAACCGGGACATTCTGGTGGCCGTTCAGGAAAGCGGTGCGGCAGTGCCCTCGCAGGGCATCATCAATGGCAGGTTCGCGATCCGCGTCTGCATCTCCAATCATCGCACGACGCGTGACGATCTGGTGATTTTGCTTGATGCCATAACGCAAGAAGGCCGGAGCGCCGTCTCAAGGGGGGGAGAGTGACGGGGCATCCGGCCTTTAGTCGGTTGGGGTAAACCGGACTATTGCTTACGTGGCTACGTAATTATCAAATGTGCAGGCTTTCCAGCTCAAGCACTTGGTCTTCTTTTTCAGGGGCGTTCTTGCCGAAGACAAAGGCTGCCGCGAAGGCTGCAATGGCAAACATGATCGCCGCGAGCGGGTTCGTCGCCAGAAGCGAGCCGATGAAATAACCGGCACCCAGGATGGCAGCGCTCAAAAGGGCCTGTTTGAAAAACTTTGTCATCGATCTCTCCTCTGTCTCGTTGTGTTGATGCAGCGTCCTGCTGCTCTCTTGACGCTCAACATAGAGGAGGCCCGGTCAAGGGTAACCGGGAACAAACGCATACCAGTCCCCCCTATTTGCCGGGGCTGAGATGGGAGCAAATTTAGCTGCCTGGATCCCCAATACGGCTGGAACCGCTCGGCGGAGCGCGCAGTCTTGCAGACGCTCACAGCCCTGAGCCCGTTTCATGGGAGCACGAACCCCACACTGCCATGGCCGCGGGCACGGATTCGAGCGCAGCGGAAACAAACAAGAAGTGGTGCGGGCGGCCGGACTTGAACCGGCAAGGGCTTGCGCCCGACAGATTTTAAGTC
>JAQXCQ010000061.1 GCA_029251785.1 Maricaulis sp.
GTTGGGTAATCCACACCGCAAATATCGATCAGTGTCGTGAACCGGCAGGCACGGTCGTCACGCAAAAAGCGCAACACGTCCTCGATCCGGTCTTCATGGATCTCAATAGTCAGCTCACCGCGGACAATATTCCACTCCGTCACAGCGTTTTCCTGCGCCGCGGCAATGTGTTGTCCGAGATCCTTGAGGCTATCGCTCATGACTGTCCCCTGGTGCACGTCTTGATCATCGCTCGATCGAACCTTCCCGGCGGATTTTCTTCTGCAGCTGCAGAATGCCGTAGACCAGAGCTTCCGCCGTTGGCGGGCACCCGGGCACATAGATGTCGACCGGAACGATCCGGTCACAGCCGCGAACGACTGCGTAGGAATAGTGGTAATAACCGCCGCCATTGGCGCACGAACCCATCGAGATGACGTAGCGCGGCTCTGGCATCTGGTCGTAGACCTTGCGCAGGGCCGGAGCCATCTTATTGGTGAGCGTACCCGCCACGATCATCACATCGGACTGGCGAGGCGAAGCGCGGGGAGCAAAACCAAACCGCTCCACATCATAACGCGGCATCGCCGCGTGCATCATTTCAACGGCGCAACACGCCAGACCAAAGGTCATCCACATCAGCGAGCCGGTGCGCGCCCAGGTGATCAGATCGTCGGCGGCAGCGACGACAAATCCCTTGTCGGCCAGCGCGTCGGAAACGCCATCAAAATATGGATCATGCGTTTTCGGGTCATAGCCCGGAACGGTCGCGCGGCCAGCAGACAGTGCCGGGGCCTTCGCGGAGGTGATCAGATCAGACGCCATGGTTTACTCCCACTCCAGCGCACCCTTGCGCCACTCATAGATGAAACCGACGGTCAGAACGCCGAGGAAGACCATCATCGACCAGAATTCAAACACGCCCAGATGATCCCGCAGCGTTACAGCCCAGGGAAACAGGAAGGCGACTTCCAAGTCGAAAATGATAAAGAGGATGGCCACCAGATAGAAGCGCACATCAAACTTCATTCGACTATCGTCGAATGCGTTGAAGCCACATTCATAGGTGGAGACCTTTTCCGGATCCGGATTACTGGGTGCCAGCACAAAGGCCATCACCATGAAGAGTATCCCGATCACCGCCGCAATACCGGCGAAGATCAAAACGGGAAGGTAATCGAGTAGCAACGCGTCCATCGCCAGGTACCTCGTCCAGTCCGACTATATAAATGCGCGGGAGGCCGAAAGTTAGCTGGCGGAATTCGTCGGGTAACGAATCGCAACGCCACATAGGCCCCCTGCCCGGATTTGGGCGGAAGCTAGGCAAAGCGAAGCCTGCGGGCAAGGATAAAAGACTGCCTGACATCAGTTCATGATGTCGCAGGGAAAGCGGACCACGCTAGTTGCGAAAGGTTCGCACTTTAGTGACGTTTCATGAAACGTCCAAAATCTAGCCCCGACTTAGTCCCAGCACGGATTTCCAAAACTCCAGACGCAAAAATGGAGATCGTGCCGAGAAAGCTCCATCGGGAAAAACATGCCAGGGCCGGTACCCCCAACTGTGGACAAGTTCACGGGACTCCCGGCCAAAGCCCTCCGCAAAGCTCGCCGCAAGCGCCGCGCGGCGAGAACACCAGGCCGTCCGGGCCTTGCGAAAGCGCGCCAGAGCCTGTCCAGTCAGACCGCCCGTACGACGCAGGGAGATCCGCAATTCTTCAAATTGCCGGTGCCGCGCGATTGTATCGGCGATCAGGAGAAAAACGCCGATCACCGCCGCTATTTTCAACCAAATGAATGGCGAAACCAAGCCGATCACGCCTGCCAGGAGCGCCAAGGCCAGGGGCGGCCAGACGGCACTCAATGACAGCAAGGGGCGAAACGCAATTGAGGGAGCAAATTTCATGCGAGAAGTATCTCAAGCAGAGGCCCCAACAAAAAGCGGGACTGTCAGATAAACAGTCCCGCTTTGGGTAATCAGTTTTGATCAAATTTGTCTGGCAAGTCAGGCTCCCGAACGTGTTTTCGGACGGGCCTGAAGACTGCGCCCGCCGGCATTAGCTTTGGACCGACCTTGCCCCTGAGACTGACCTTGAGCCTGACCCTGAGCCTGACCTTGAGCCTGACCCTGAGATTGGCCCTTAGACTGGCCCTGAGATTGGGATTTTCCCTGCGAGTGAGTTTGACCTTGAGGCTGGGATTGTCCCTGCTTTTGCCCCTGACGCTTATTGCGTGATTGCTTGGAGCCCCAGGCCGGCTTGTTCTGGGCGGTCGACGACCGACGACGGGAGCGATTTTGACCGCCGCCCTGCCCGCCGGAATTGTTGCGATTGCCCTGCGAGGGGCCATCGTCCAGCGCTCCAACCACCTTGTCCAGATTGTTTTGGGCCACCTTGTCGGCGTAATTGGCCAGTGCCCCATCCATTTTCTTGCGGGGAATGGAAATACCGATCAGCTTTTCGATATCGCGCAGATAGGCACGCTCCTCGCCGTCACAGAAAGAAATCGCAATGCCGCTCTTGCCCGCTCGAGCGGTACGACCAATGCGGTGGACATAGCTCTCCGAGATATTCGGCAGTTCAAAATTGATCACATGCGAAACGCCAGACACATCAATGCCGCGCGCAGCGATATCGGTCGCCACCAGGATCTTGATATTGCCGGATTTGAAGCCGTCCAGCGTCTTCTGGCGCTGATTCTGCGACTTATTGCCGTGAATGGCAGAGGCTTGCAGGCCAGACTTGATCAGATCTTTGGTCACCTTGTCGGCACCATGTTTGGTACGGGTGAAGACAATCGCGCATTCCACGTCATCTTCCGACAGGAGCGGTGCCAGCATTTTACGCTTGTCGACTTTTTCGGCGAAAATCACCGATTGGTCGATCCGGTCAATCGGCTTGGAATTTGGCGCAACCGAGACTTCAACCGGGCGGGTCAAAAAGTCATTCGCCAAACGGCGGATCTGCTTGGGCATTGTGGCCGAAAGCAACAGCGTCTGGCGCTCATCTGGCGTACTCGCCATGATCTGACGGATGGCCGGGACAAAACCAAGATCCAGCATCTGGTCAGCCTCGTCGAGGATAACTGTCGTCGTGCGATCCAGACGGACAACGCCTCTGGACACATGATCAAGCAAGCGACCGGGCGTTGCGACAACAACATCGACACCGCGGGCTAATGCCCGAATTTGTGGACCGGGCTTCACGCCGCCCACGACGACAGTGACGCTGTGGCGCATGTATTTGCCATAGGCGCGAATGCTGTCCGCGATCTGGGCTGCCAGCTCGCGTGTCGGGGCCATGATCAGCGCCCGACAGGTTTTCGGGGCTGGCCCCATTTTCTGCTTCGAAATTTCGTGCAGAAGCGGCAGCGTAAATGCCGCCGTCTTGCCGGTACCGGTTTGAGCAATACCGACGATATCCTGGCCGGTCAGCATGGCCGGAATAACGCCGGCCTGAATTGGAGTTGGGTTGGTATATCCCTCAGCAGTTACGGCCTTGAGAATAGGCTCGGCGAGGCCGAGGTCCTTGAATTGTGTCAAACGTATATATCCAGTTTGATGCGCGCGCAGACGAATGTCCGCAATTCGCGACAGGTCATTTATCAGGAGGTAGCTTGCGCAGATCAGCCGCCAGTTTGGTCCGCGCCTCACGGGCACGAATGGCAACGATCAATGCGCGTGACAGATCACGAGAAAAGTCAAAGCCAACACATCCCGCCGATGAAAACATCATCTACGCCCGGAATGTGTGAGAGCCCTATTCCACGAACCCAACCGCATTGCAAGCACAATCCGGTCGGCATCGCGATTAATTGAGCCCAACATCCGTTTGTAAAACTTGGCAAATGTCGTGTGGCGCTCTAGGACAGCAGTATGACAGACGAAATCCACAAGGCCGCCAGCACGGCCCGGTCGCTGGCCCACGCGCCCTATTCCAAATTCCAAGTCGGCGCCGCCATACGCGGAGCCTCCGGCCAAATCTATACCGGCGCAAACGTCGAAAACGCCTCCTATCCGGA
>JAQXCQ010000081.1 GCA_029251785.1 Maricaulis sp.
GCCGCATCATCCTTGTCCTTGGGCAGGAGCAGCAGATTCATTTCCAGATCGAGCGCCGGCAGGCTTTCCTTGATCGCGAAGAATTCGTCCTTCGCCATCTCCGCCATATCGGCATCATCGCTCTGCATCATCTCGGCAAGATCCGCGAGCTCATTGCGCGCCGCCTTCAGCGCTGCAGCCTTCTCGGCCACAGGCTTCAACTCCGCATGTTCCTTGGAGAGTTTAACAATCTCGTTCGCATCAGACGCCGCGCCAAGACGCGCCTCAACCTGGTCGAAACGTTCAATTACCTGCTGCAGTCTGGCTTCTGGTGCGTGCATGGAATGGTGATAGCCGGAAACGGTGTGAGAGGTAATGGGGGCGGTGCAGTTCGCGCTTGCCAGCCGAGAGTGCATCACACACCATCACACGCAAAGAGGACAGTCAAACATGTTTTCAATAGCCACTCTTTTTACAATTATGCTGACACAGAGCGCTGGCGAGGTAGCATCCAATGGCACCCCGACAGATGATTGGGATGTAGTCACCGCTCTTAGAGAGCAAATATTTGACCCTCATCAGCTCTTTAATGAATCAGGTTTCCTAGGAATCACGGTGTATATTGAAGCCCGCGGCGATGATTTCGATTGGCCTGTTCAATCTGTTGCATTCCGGATTCAACGTAACCCTCGTTGTGGTGAAGCAGTGTGTGCAAACAGCTGGTCTGCACGAATGAATCGCGCAGAACCACCCCCTAACAGCAATACCGACGATGAGAACTTTCGGCCTCGTCGGAGAGGACGGCACCTGGTTTCAGCTTTCTATTACCTTAAGGGGCAGGAGCCTGAATCGACCGCAGATGAGTTACTCGGCCAACTGCCGATTGAGTACCTGCAAGCCAGTTCCGCTGACTGTCCACCGGTGTGGGAGCACCTTCAAACCGTGGCAGAGCAAAACTGGATTGAGGAGAGAGACCTGCACACGATTGGAAACACAGCCTGGGAGACCCCCTACATTACCCTTCATGCTGATCGTTACAATATCGAGATTGCAAGTATCCAATCATCGTCCGCCGCCTACGATATGGTGCCGCGCCATGGCAATATTGCTGGCTGGGCGCACGAATTAATGACTGCCTTGGAAAATTGCTGGCAACCGCGGGATTGAATTAGACCGCCGCGGCCACAGCCAGACCTGTCATCACAATCAACACCACCGTACTCGCACTAAACACGAAAAACCGCGCCGGGATGAAATTCCATAGCGCCTGGATCAGGCTGTGGGCGATGCGCAGGACGACGTAGAGCCAAGCGAGGCCGACCATTAGGTCGCCGGTTTGGCCGGTCAGGTGCAGATAGACCACCAGAGCGAAGAACACCATCGGCTGTTCGTGCAGGTGATTATAGTTGTCGGCGATGCGTTTGACCTCATTGGGCAGGACATCCATCTCGCTTTTTAGCTTCATCTTCGACGGGTTGATGCGGGCCTTGCGCATCGCAGGAATGCGGGTGGCGTACATCCACGTCCACATCACGAAGGTCCACACGATCATTGCCAGCATGGGTGTCAAAATTGTTGAAGTCATGATTTGTCCCTTTGAGGTTTGGGCGAACCTAGCGTGAAGCGGTGGCACCACACGACATTTATCTGAATGGCTGCGATACGCGGCGCTTGGCCTAGGTTTGCGCGGTCTTTAGCCGCACATCCGCAAGCGGCGCTTCATAGCGCTCAAACGCATCCAGCAAATCATCCACATTATCTGCGACGATCAGTGCTCCCCGGTGCTCAGGCTTGAGA
>JAQXCQ010000139.1 GCA_029251785.1 Maricaulis sp.
ACCGCCGCCATGGCCGATTGGGCCAAAGCCAGCGGCGCGAAGCAAGCCGTGCTGCTGACCGAATGCTCCATGAGCGATAATGTCGCCGTGGAAGTGCCCGAGGTGGAGTTCATCCGCCCCTGCAATCTCTGCCCCCACATGAAGCGTATCACGCTGGAAAACATATATAATTGCCTCAAGACCGGCGAAACCGAAGTGATCGTCGAGACCGATGTGGCCAACCGCGCCCGCGCCAGCGTCGAGGCCATGCTCGACCTGCCCAAGCCCGACAAGCCGGCGAGCTTTGATCCAGATTTGCCAGCAAAAACGGTTGATCTGGTAAGCGTTTAGGAGGTCATTGTGACCACCCCCACCCTCATCATCGGCGCCGGAATCGCCGGCCTCTGGGCCGCGCTGAAACTGGCACCTCACCCCGTCACATTGCTGACCGGATCCCCCTTGGGGACAGGTGCGGCCAGTGGCTGGGCGCAGGGCGGTGTGGCGGCGGCTTTGGCGACGGATGACACGCCAGCCTTGCATGCTCGCGACACCATGCTGGCCGGGGCCGGGCTGGTTGAGCCGGAGGCTGCTTTGGCCCTCGCCGAGGGCGCGGCCGAAGAAGTGAAAGCCCTAGCGTCACTGGGCGCACCGCTCGAACGTGAGGGCGATCAATGGGGTCTGTCCCGCGAAGCCGCACACAGCCGCCACCGGGTCGCCCGCGTGCGTGGTGACGGGGCTGGTGCGGCGATTATGGAGACGTTGATCACGGCGGTTCGGGCCGCCAAACATATTGATCTGCGCGATGGCTGGAGCGCGACCGGATTGCTCGGCGACACAGCCTGCACAGGCGTCATCGCAGTCGATCCCGAGAGCGCGCAGCACACCCTCCACGCCGACAACACCATCCTTGCCATGGGCGGCGCAGGCGGCCTGTTTGCCCTGACCACGACGCCGGCTGGCGCTCAAGGGCAGGCCATGGCGATGGCGGCAAGGCTGGGCGCGACGATCCAGGATCCCGAATTTATCCAGTTTCACCCAACCGCCCTCAATGCAGATCTGGACCCGGCCCCGCTGTGCACAGAAGCCCTGCGCGGTGAAGGCGCCACCCTGATCGACCGCACCGGACACCGCTTCATGAAAGCCATCCATGAAGACGCTGAGCTGGCCCCCCGCGATGTCGTCGCCCGCGCCGTGCATCGGCAAAACTTAAGCGGAAAACACGCCTTCCTCCATTGCCGCGAGGCGATTGGCGACGCCTTCCCCGACGACTTCCCCGCCGTATTCCAGGCCTGCATGGACGCCGACATCGACCCGCGCTTTGAGCCCATCCCCGTCGCACCAACCGCGCATTATCACATGGGCGGCGTGAAGACCGGTATTGATGGCCAAACCGACGTGCCCGGCCTCTGGGCCATCGGCGAATGCGCCTCCACCGGCCTGCACGGTGCCAATCGTCTGGCGTCGAATTCACTGGCTGAAGGGTTGGTGAGCGGTGCGAGAGTGGCGAAGGCAATTCTTCTTCCCCCGCCAGCGGGGGAAGTGGGCGGCGCATGCCGCTCGAAGGGGGCTAAGCGCAGCGAGGTTTCCCCCTCCACCACTTCGTGGTCCCCCTCCCCCGCAAGCGGTGGAGGAAAAGTATTGCCCCACCTCGCCCTGCAGCGCCTACGCCTGGCCATGAGCCGCCATTGCGGCGTCGAACGCACGCAGTCCGGGCTGGAAAGCCTTCGGGACCTGATCAATCAACTGGCCGAAAAACACGGCGATTGCGACCCCTTGCTCGCCGCCCGCTTCATCGTCACGGCCGCTTTGCGCCGGACAGAAAGCCGGGGTGGGCATTTCCGCAGCGATCATCCAATCTCCGCCGACACAGCCCGCCATACCCAAATGAAACTGACCGATCTGACCCGGCGACAGCCCGTCGCTCAACCCCAATACTGGCCCGCCGAATAGGCCAACAGGATCAAACCATGCCCGTAGCGTCCCTGCCCCGCCACATCATTTTTGATGCCGTCACCCGTGCCTTCATTGAAGACCAGGGCGGGCGCGGCGATGTCACCTCGCTGGCCTGCATCCCGGCCAATGCCCAGGCATCTTTCCGGTTCTGCGCCCGCGATGAGGGTGTGGTGTGTGGACTGGAGGCGGCGATCGAGGCGCTCTGGCAGATGGATCCCGATGCCCTGATCAATGTCCATATCAAGGACGGTGAGCGCGTCGCCTCAGGCGATGTGATCGCCAGTGTCAGCGGCAATGCCCGCGGCCTGTTGGCGGCGGAACGCATCGCCCTGAATTTCCTGGGCCGCATGAGCGCGATTGCCACGCTGACGTCGCGCTATGTCGACGCCGTAGCAGGCACGAAGGCCCGCATCGTTCATACCCGCAAGACCACGCCGGGCCTGCGCGCCTTTGAACTTCAGGCCGTCCAGGCCGGTGGCGGCGCACTGCACCGCTTCGGGCTCGATGACGCCATCCTGATCAAGGACAATCATGTCGCCGTTTGCGGCGGCGTGGCGCAGGCGGTCAAGGCCGCTGTCGCCCATGCCGGTCACATGACCCGCGTGGCGGTGGAAGTGGACCGGCTCGACCAGTTGCAGGCGGCCATCGACGCCGGCGCTGAAAGCATTTTGCTGGATAATTTCAACCTCGAAGACCTGCGCGCAGCCGTTACCCAGGCCAATGGCAAGGTCACGCTGGAAGCCTCCGGCGGCGTCAATCTGGACACGGTCGCCGCCATCGCCGCAACCGGTGTCGACGTGATCTCCATCGGAGCACTGACCCATTCTGTGACCAATTTCGACATTGGTCTGGACGAAGGCTGAGCGAGGGCTTGTTTCGGCGAGGCGGATCACGGGCGTCTTCCTGATTCAGGGCGAATTCTGGATTTCAGACTACCTCCGCCCTAGCGTCCGGGGACAAGGAATGTGCGCGTCCTGCCCTGACAGGCAGTACCCTCTCAAGCATCGAGGATAGAGGGGCGTCCTGCCCAATTTCATCAATATCGACCTTGCAAAAATACAACCTTAATGGTAGATTGAATAAAATCACATTGTAATCAAAATGGCCATTATGAGAAATATATCCATCCGCATAGACGACGCCAC
>JAQXCQ010000090.1 GCA_029251785.1 Maricaulis sp.
CCTAGCTCCAATTACCCTGAGGATCATCGAAGCCGCGGCCCTGCAGTAGCCGAACCAGGCCGAAAACGGTGCGCACAAGCGCCCAAACCCAGAGCACAGCGAGGACCAGCATCGCGACGGGGGCGAGGATGATCGTGACCATCATCACACCGCAGGCGACGAGGCCGAGCACGATCATCCAGAAAGTGTGGATCTGGTATTCATAGTGCGAGCGCATCCATGAGGAGGCGTTGTCCTTGCGGGCATAGGCGATGATCAGGGCGATGAAGGTGGTGACACCGATCAGGTGTCCGGCCAGCATCAGGGCGTAATTGACGCCCGCCATGACGCGGTCTTCGCCCTCAAGCGCATTGGCCTGTGAATTCGGCCGGCCGGGATCGATGATTGTTTCGCTCATTGTATGCTCCGCCTAGTGTGTTGGGCAAATGTTGATGTTGCAGAATACAGGCGTAAGCGGGCAATCCCAGTGGGATCGTGGCCGACGTAATCCCGGGTTTCGTACCGGGTTTTTCGCCCAGATTGCGTGATTTTAATACCATGGCGATTAATTTGCTGCGGCTTACGCCTTGTGTTGTGGGGGCGTGGCTCGCAAAGTGTCGCCGAATTTTTAATCCGGCAATGAGTGCTGGAAGATGGAGCGTGACGGGAATGCTGGAATGGGCGCGCCAATACGGTGCCATGGTCATGGTGACTGGCGGCCTTTTGGTGTTTGCGATCATGCTGGCGCTGGACGTGCTGGCAGGCTGGAGCTTGCCCTATCCGTATAGCCTTGCCTGGTTGTTCCTGACGGGGATACCGGCGGCGGGCGTGGCGCTCCTGTTTCACGACGTGCAGCTGGAGCGGGCGGCGGAAGATGCTGCGGCAAGAATTGATGAGGAAGACGCATGATTGTTACGATGTCTGATACGGTACCTGGCCGTGAAGTTGACAGGGTTGTGGGCGTTGCCCGGGGCAATGTGGTGCGGGCGCGTTTCTTCGCGCGAGATTTTATAGCCGGCCTGCGCAATCTGGTGGGCGGCGAAGTGCCGGAATATACCAAGTTGCTGGCGGAATCTCGTGAACAGGCACTTGATCGCATGACGCGTCACGCCGAGGAGATGGGTGCCGATGCGATCGTGACTTTCCGACTGAGCACGGCCTCGGTTATGGAAGGGTCGGCGGAAATTCTCGCCTATGGAACGGCGGTAAAACTGAAATGAATATGCCCGATGATGCGCCTGGCCCGATGGACCAGGTCAAGGAATTCATGAAGGGGCCCGTCGCTCGTGAGGGGCTCGAACTGGGTCGATTCGCCGGTGGCGTCGCTGCTGTGTATCTGGGACTGGTGACGTTCTTTTTTGCGGCATTTCATATTCCGTCGGAAAGCATGCAGCCTTCGCTGGAAGTGGGCGATCGGGTTTTGGTCTCGAAATGGGCCTATGGTTATTCGCGTCATTCCCTGCCGCTCAATCTGGGGTATGCTGTGCCAGAGTCCTGGGATGGACGGATTGGCTGGGCCAGCCCGAGGCGCGGTGATGTTGTGGTCGTGCGTGATGAGCGTCAGCGTATCAATCTGATCAAACGTGTCACGGCGATCGCCGGGGATGTGGTCGAAGTGCGAAATGGTCAGCTCTGGCTGAACGGTGAGGCTGTGCCGCGCGAGCTGGTCGATGAGCGCATTTATCGCGAATATCGCAGTGGTGCGCAGGTCAGTGTGGCGCATTATTCGGAGACACTGCCCGGCGACAATCCGCATCCGATTTACGAACATTCTGATGTGGGCGGTTTGGACAATTACGGTCCAACCACTGTGCTGCCGGGCACGGTGTTTGTGATGGGTGATAATCGCGACCGCTCTAATGACAGCCGAGCGCCGGGCGGACCAGGTCTGGTGCCATTGGCCAATGTGGTAGGCCGAGCTGAAACCGTGCTTTTCACACTGCAAAAATGCCCGCGCGCGGATCGCGAAGCCGGCATGCATTGTCCGACCGGGCGTGTCTGGAGCGGGCTCTGAGACCATGCCAATCGAGAAAGCCGTCAATGAGGCCCGGAGCTGGGGCGAGAGCAATCTCGACTATATCATCGAGCTAATTCGATTCATGATTTCGGTGGTCGCGATCTGGTTTGTCTGGACGTCTTTCGCGTTCGCCACCTATTTCATTCCCTCCGAGAGCATGCAGCCCTCCCTTGAAGTGGATGACCGCATCGTGGTGTCGAAATGGGCCTATGGCTATTCACGTCATTCCCTGCCTTTGGGCCTGGGCGAGATCGTGCCGCACAGCTGGAATGCCCGACTGGCATGGTCGGCTCCCGCGCGCGGCGATGTGGTGGTGATCCGTGATGAAGACCAGGGGATCAATCTGATCAAGCGCGTCACCGGTATTGGCGGTGATGTGATCGAAGTGCGGGCCGGGCGTCTGATCATCAATGGTGAGATGGCCGAGCGGGACTTCCAGCAGCAGCGCCGCTACCGCCAGCATAATGGCATTCCGTCTGTGGTGATGGTGTCGGCCTATGGCGAGACTTTGCCCTCGGGCCGCGATTACACAATCTATGAACGCTCCGACACGTTGCCGCACGACGATTTCGGGCCGATCACCGTGCCGGAAGGCCATATCTTTTTGATGGGTGATAATCGCGATAATTCCGCCGACAGCCGTGCGCCCAATGGCCCCGGCTATGTGCCGCTCTACCGGGTGGTGGGGCGCGCCGAGACAGTGTTGTTCACCTTCAAGCATTGCGAACGTGAAGAGGGCCTGCACTGCCCCACCGGACGGGTCTGGCGCGGGCTCTGATCTGGACGCGCTGTGAAGTGTGCTAGAACCGTGATCTGACGTCTGACCATGGGGGATGCGATGTCGTTAATGCGCAATAGTTTCGTGACGGTTCTGGTGTTCGGGGTCTTGCTGGTCGCCGTGTCATCGCGTGAGCCCTATGTCCCGGGCAATGGGGGCATGATGCCAGCGCTGGAGCGCGATCAACGCGTCTGGATCGACAAGCTGGCCTACGGCCTGTCGGCCTATTCGCTGCCGCTGGATCTGGGTTTGGCGCTGCCGGCCAGTGACGTGCCGGGCTTCGCCTGGGCCCAGCCGGCGCGCGGTGATGTGATCGTCTATCGCCATGCTGGCACGGGCAGTGTCACCCGACGTGTCAATCGGGTCGTCGGTCTGCCCGGCGAGACCGTGACGATGCGCGAGGGCCGTTTATATATCAACGACATCCTGGTGTCCCGCGAACCCCTGCGCGCCGACCGGATCGTCCTCAATCGCGGCGATGAACGCTCAGAGGTGCTGGTCTTCCTCGAGACGCTGCCATCCGGAGACAGCTATGAAATCTATGAAACCAGCGATGACAGCCTGCATGACAATTTCGGCCCTGTCTCCGTGCCGGACGGGCATGTCTTTGTGATAGGCGATAACCGGGATCATACGCTCGACAGCCGTGTGATTGGAGAGGTGGGGTTTGTGCGGGTTGAGAATGTGATCGGGCGGGTGTTGGGGTAGGGGGTGAGTTTCACTCTTCTTCTCCCTTTGAGGGAGAAGCCCCGGAGCGTAAGCGGAGGGGATGAGGGGTTTATTGCCTCGCATCGTGCCTGCTGAGACAGACCCCTCATCGACCTCACCTGCGGTTCGGCCACTTCTCCCTCAAGGGGAGAAGAAGAGGTTTGTAGGGCTTGTTCGATATATATTTTGAAAGTTTACGGACCGGCCTTAGTCTGTTCGTGTTGGTCCCGTGCGTGATCGCGCCAATCAGGATCAATCAGAGCCAGCAATTCTTCCTGTTTAGCGTGAAGGCGGGCTAGCGAATATTCCTTGTCGGCGCGCGTCACAGCTTCCCATTGGCAGGCGAGATCTAACGTAAGATATGCGAAATATGCCTCAAGCACACTGCTCGCATGCCCTGTTTTGATAAAGAATTCCTCGCCGCGCTCCCAATAGGACAGGCGAAAAACCAGTCCATAAACAAAGTTGAGGGCGTGGCCTTCATAGATTGATCCACCGTCGAACAGAGTGATGCTTTCAGCCGTACTTCTGATGACTTCTTGACGATGGTTTTTATGAAAATAGTCATTATCCAAATGTGGCTCGAGCAAGGCCCACATTCTCCGCATTTCGGCGAGTATCGCCTCGAGGCTGTCAATGTGATCGTATTTGCCGCCCGGCGTCATGTGTGCAGCACTTTTCTAACAAACGTTGTTTCAGAAATTGCGCGTCTGGCGCACACCAACCCATATCCATCTTGTCAGCCAGCAGGCCTCGTTGGAATCAGGTCGTCAAGGGCGCGTAGCGCCGCTTCGCGGGTGGCCCCCTTGACGACCTGATTCCAATGAGGCGTCGTCTCGGCATGAGGATTATGGGCGGGTCTGCGCCGGGCGCGGGGATTGACGGCGTCGAAAATCGCCTCTTCTTCTCCCCCGGAGGGAGAAGTCCCGGAGCGTTAGCGGAGGGGATGAGGGGGCTGTCGCCCCGCATCGCGCCCGCTGAGACAGCCCCCTCATCGGCCCCGCCTTCGGCGTGCCCACTTCTCCCTCAAGGGGAGAAGAAGAGAATTGTGGTGAGCAATGAATAGCGTTCCCCAAACAAACCCCATTCCCTTCTCCCCCAAAACCGCTCTACCCTGCGCCCAAATCTCTTCTCCCAAAAAGGACACTCCCCATGAGCCTCAAAAACAAAACCATCTTCATTACCGGTGCATCGCGCGGGATTGGGTTGTCGATTGCGGAGCGGTGTGCGCGGGACGGGGCGAATATTGTCATTGCGGCGAAGTCGAATGTGAAACATCCCCGGCTTGAGGGCACGATCCATTCGGCCGCCGAGGCGGTTGAGGCGGCGGGCGGACAGGCGCTGGCGGTGAAGTGTGATATTCGCGATGAGGCGAATGTGGAGGAGGCCGTTGCGGCGGCCGTCGAGCGGTTTGGCGGCATTGATGTGGTGATCAATAACGCTTCGGCGATCTATCCGCGCGGTACGGTGGATGTGCCGATGAAGCGCTATGATCTGATGCACGGCGTGAATGGGCGCGGCACGTTTTTGGTGACGCAGAAATGCCTGCCGCATCTGGAAAAGTCCGACAATCCGCACATTCTGGCGCTGTCGCCACCGCTGGATATGCGGCCGATGTGGTTTGGTCCGCATGTGGCCTATACCAGTGCGAAATACCAGATGAGCCTGTGTGTGCTGGGCTGGGGCGAGGAGTTTAAGGGCCGTATTGGCGCCAATGCCATCTGGCCGCGCACGGCTGTGGCGACGGCGGCGATTGCCAATGTGCTGGCCGGCGAAGAGGCGTTTAAAAATTGCCGCAAGCCGGAGATTTTGGCTGAGGTCGCCTATCGTGTGATCACCAAGCCGGCAGCGGATTTCACCGGCAATTTCCTGATCGACGACACCTTCCTGCATGCCGAGGGCGTGACCGATCTGGACCAGTACAGCGTGGAGCCGGGCACCGAATTACTGCCCGACTTCTTTGTGCCGGGCGAGGAGGAAGCGCCAACACCGCCGGGCGTGAACATCATGGATGTGACGCTGGGGCATTAGGGGCTACCGAGCATGAAAACCCTGATCGTCGATAATCCGCTGAGCATTGCTCACCACATGCCCGAGGGGCATCCTGAGCATGCGGGGCGGTATGAGGCGGTGCGGACGGCGCTCAAATCTGTCGGTCCGCTGGACTGGGCCGAGGCGACGCCTTGCTCGACCGATGCAGTGACGCGGTTTCATCCGCCCGAGCATGTGTCGCGCGTGCTGGCCGCTGCGCAGGCGGCGGGAACCGGCCTGGTCTCGCTGGATCCGGACACCCATGTCTGTGAACGTTCGGCCGAGACGGCGCTGGCGGCGGTCGGTGGTACGTGTATGGCGGTCGACCATGTGATTGCCGATCGTTATCAGGCGGCCTTTATTGCCAGTCGTCCGCCCGGTCATCATGCCGAGCCGGATCGGGCGATGGGGTTTTGCCTGTTCAACATGGTTGCGCTCGGCGCCTTGCATGCGCTCGACGTCCATGGTTTGGAGCGGGTGGCGATCATTGATATCGATGTGCATCACGGCAATGGCACGCAATGCCTGGCCGAGACGGATGAGCGGGTCTTTTTTGCCTCCATCCACCAGGCCCCGCTCTATCCGGGCACTGGCCAGGCGCATGAGACCGGCCTGAATGGCAATATCGTCAACGTTCCCATGCCCGGCGGAACGGGCAGCACGGCCTGGCGCGCCGCGCTGGAACGCGATGTATTGCCGGCCCTGCGCGCATTTGATCCGCAAATGGTGTTTGTCTCGGCTGGTTTTGATGCCCATGCAGATGATCCGGTCGGCGGATTTGAGCTGACAGATGAGGACTTTGGTTGGGTTGCCAGCGAGCTGGGCTTTGTGGCGCGCAAACATGCGTCGGCAAGGCTGGTGGCGGTGCTGGAGGGCGGCTATGATTGTGACGCTCTGGGGCGCTCGGCGGCGTGTTTTGTGCGGGCGTTGAGTGAGGTTTGAGTGTGTTTGGAGCCGTGGTGTGACCTGCCGCTAGCAAATCCTCCCGAACACCCTTGACGGGAATATGCGCCTTGACCGATTGTAGGGTTGAGGGGGATTCTTATGCGAAATCTTTTATCTGGGCTGGCGGCTCTGCTGGTTTATTTTTCTGGCACGGCGGCGGCTCAGAACCTGCCTGAACGTGTCGCGACGGCGTATCAAGCTTATGTAGCGGCGATGGCGGCGGAGGATTTTGAGGCGGCGGAGACGGCGGCTCGGGAGGCCTGGCAGGCGGCTCGGCGCTCGCGTGTGGATCGTGAAATTATCGGTGATCTGGCCAGCAATTACGGCGCTGTGGCGCTGCAATTGCTCCATTATGACAACGCCGAGGAGGGCTGGGAAGCAGCGGCCGAACTCGGGGAGCGCGCGCGGATTGATCCGTTGGAATTGGCCTGGCGCTGGCACAATGCGGCGCTCGGTGCCTATGCCAATAGTTATGGCAGTTACCGCGATGCCCGCGCGTTTTCTCGCAAGGCGACGGATGCGCTTTTACAGGTGCGTGAAGCAGACCTGCATACTTCGCCGCAAGTTGGTGAGATCTATTTTTGGCGCGCCAAACTGGTCGCCTCAACAGGCAATTATGAAGCGTCCTATAGCCATGCCAGGCAGGCGATTGAGGCATTTGAGCGGGCGGGGCGCGAGCCTGACGCCCTGTATGCGGACGCCTATTCGGTGCGAGGACTGGGCGCGCTGGGACGGGCGCGTTGGAACGATGCGACCTTCTATTTTCACATGTCCCGCGACATCAATTCGACGCTGGATGGGCGTGAGTCCCGCGCCCTGCGGGCCGATGCCCTGACGTCCTATGCCGGGGTTCAGGCCAGCGAGCCAGGTGATCACGGATATGACCATCTGCTGGACGCCAGCGCGCTGCATGCTCGCCTGTTTCCCGAGGGTGAAATTGCTGCGGCAGACCGTCCAGTGCCACCCGGTTTCGTTGACGCCGAACCGCTTGTCCGGGTCAATCCGACCTATCCTCCCAACATGTTGCAGGTTGGCCGCGTTGGCCGCCAGGGCGTGGTGATCGTGCAGTTTGATGTCAGTGAAACCGGTCATACCGAGAATATCACCATCCTGGCGGAAGTGCCCGGCCGGTCTTTTGGTGCCGTTGTGCGCCAGGCCATTGCCAGCTGGACCTACACGCCTGCGACCATTGAGGGTGTGGCCGTGCGACGCGAAGGCGTTGTGACACATATGATCTTTGCCATGCGGGGCTAGGGTTTTTAGCTCCCTGCGTCCGCGCTTCCATCATGGCATATCCGGTGGAGTTACCGCCACGGCTCGTTCGGACATCTGACGTCGCTTTGGTTATTTGCAGACTTCAGCGGTGGCAGGAAGTGCGCCGTCATTCCGGACAAAACGTAGCCGGGCGATGGTCGCGGGCGTGTCCGCCTCGGATGTTCGATCTCCAGCTGGGCATCCAGAAGTAATGCTAACCACGGATGCTATGACCGTCATTCGCGCCATGCGAACATACCCGAGCGCGACGTTTTTCGAAGAATAGGAGTTGGATATGATTGAGGCGTTCTTTCTCGCGGATGTCGATGTCGACCCTTGTGAGGTTGTGGAGTTTGTTTTGGAACACGAGCGTAAGGAGACCTACCACGCCGGTATAATCAGCCATTTGTTCTTGCGTGTTTCAGGAGCTTCAGCCCGTTTTCTTCCAGGTCGATTATACATCGCAACGACCTCTGCGTTTGTGAGCAAACGAGGACAGTTCCACGAAGCGGGTTTTCTAAGCGAGCGCATGGCACTTGTGATGTCTGCTGGCGAACTCGACGCGAAATCCGACGTGGAGCCTAGACCCGATTTCGTGGAGCGTGTTGTTGCCGGGGGCTATTTTTATCCATCTCGCGATTTGGCGATGGGGCGTTGCGATGAAAGCAGTGAGACATCATAATGTTGATCACTGATCTAATTGGGGCCTAAAAAATTTAATTACCCATAAAAACATTAGATTCTACCGAGGTGCGGCTGTCCCCATTCAGCGCCTATGCGACTCAATTGAGCCTTTAATCATTGGAGGCCTCTCGTGTCTTGGATGGGCTTTGACGATAAAAAGGTCAGCGGCATTCGGTTTTTACGCCCCCAGATGGTGTTGTCAGACTAAAGCGAACTGGTCTCCGATATCGACGATAACCCTTCGCTCAAGCGACAAGCTGACACCTCTAGCCGACCGTCGATTTAGCTTCTCGCGGTCGAGCGCCACTTTTCCTTGATGGCGGGTTGGCAGCTCTTCGTCCTGCGTCGCAAACGAAGCCAACACCGACACCCAGTATTACTTCGCCGACCGCCT